>JBKJTD010000136.1:0-4217 GCA_046590915.1 Vicinamibacterales bacterium | reverse complement strand
GACGCGGCATCGAGAGTCACCGCGTCGGCAGTTCGGACATCAGGAAACACCAGCAACTGATTCGGACGCTCGCGCATTTTCTCGATATCGGCACCCTTGAGCACCGCGAGGCCAGTTCCGCGTTCGTTCCAGATCAGGCGTGTATACCGCTTGGCGTCGTTGTCGAGGCTGATAATGCGGCTGTCCCGCAGGTCGAACAGGAACAGGCCATTGCTGTCCTTGACGGTCGCATCGATGGAATAGGCGAGCAGGTCGCCCGTGCGGTTGAATCCGATGTCCCCGACGCTGCCGAGCGGCACATCGCGGCCGGTTGTCAGATTGTGAATCACTACGTCAATACCCCGAGGAGCCGGCGCTGCGCCCTCAGCCGGGACCGCAGGCGTTGCCGCCGCTCCGCCCGCGTCGCCACCGACGCGACCCGCTGCGGCTGCGGCGGCCACGGGACGACGACGGAGGAGCAGGTGAGTTGAATTGTTCGAGAAATCAAAGGACGCGACGTCCTGCCACGCCTTGATCGCACCCGTCGCGAGATTTCGCAGCTCGACGCGGCGAGGTTCAGCGGGAGGTGTGGGGGCGGCTCCGCGGCCGGTCGCCGTTGGCGCGTCGGGTGGCGTGGGTGGTGTAGGTGGTGTAGGTGGTGTGGGTGGCGTGGGTGACGTGGGTGACGGTGTATCCGCAGGCTCGCCACCGCCACGGGCACCTCGCCCGCCACGGCCGCCGCCGCTGGGGTCCACCGTATAGGCGAGCCATTTGCCGTCGGGCGAAAACGCAGCGCCGCTGCCGTGAGGCACGGTGATTTCCTGTGAGGTCGCCAGGTTTTCCAGGTGCAGGACCGGCTTGGTCTCACTCTCGGGCGTGTTCGTGAATTGCAGCGTGTACGCCACCCACGTCCCGCCGGCCGAGAGCGACTGGCCGCTGATGCTGCGCCACTTCGGGTAGTCATCAACCGACAGGACTTTTTTGGCCTGAGCGAGTGGCAGGGCGGCAGTGCCCACAAGGAGGGAGGCCAGAATGAGTATGCGAATTCGAGAGGCGGGCATCATGCCGGGAATACTACCGTTATAGACTGGCTCGATGTCGATCAGATTTGCCGCTGTGTGTGCCCTCGCCCTTGTCGCCTCCGCCTGCGGCGATTCCACCCCAGCCACTCCCGCGCCAGATGTGTGGGCCGTGGTCAACGGCGCAGAAATCCGCCGGGACCGCGTCGAGCGGTATTACCGCAGCATGCTTGCCTCGTCCAACAATGCGACACCGTCGGAAGAGGAGGCCGTGACCGCCAAACTCGGCCTGGTCGATGAACTCATCACGGATGAACTGGTCGTCGCTCGTGCGACCGAGTTGAAAATTGTCCCGACGGCCGAAGAGATCGACAAGGCCATCACTGAACGGCGCGGTTCGCTCAGTGACGCAGACTTCGCCAAGCAGCTCGAAGCGCGCAAGACCACGCTCGACGAATTCCGCACCGAGGTCACCCGCGAAGTCACCAAGGCCAAAGTCATCGAGCAGGAGGTCAACGGCAAGGTCAACGTGACCGACGAAGAGGTGAGTGCCTACTTTGAGAAGAACCGCGCTTCGTTCAACGTGCCCGAGCGCCAGTATCACCTCGCGCAAATCGTCGTGTCAGCCGTGCCCACACAGGTGAACAATCAGCAGAATGACGATGCGCGGTCGCCGGCGGAGGCGCAGCGCAAGCTCGCGATGCTGGCTGAGCGCCTGAAGGCCGGCGACAGCTTCGCCGCTCTGGCCGGGAATTTTTCAGAAGATCCCGCCTCTGCGCAGAACGGTGGCGACCTCGGTCTGGTCGGCCAGTCGCAGGTGGACAACGCCGCGCCCGCACTTAAAAACGCCGTCATGAGCATGAAACCCGGCGAGCTCAACACCATCACGAATGGCCCGACGACAACGCTGCTGGCGCTGGTGCGCCGCCTTGAGCCTGGCCAACGGGAGTTGAGTGACCCGGAAGTGAAGGACGGCATCAAGACTGCGCTCAAGGAACGCCGCGTGCAGTTGCTGCAGGGCGCCTACCTCGCGCGCCTGCGCGACGAAGCCACCATCGTCAACTACCTGGCGCGCCAGGTGGTCGACTCGTCTGCCAAAGTGCCAGACGTCGCCGCGGTTCGCTGAACGGTTCGTGGCCTTCAACAGCAGGCCGCGCAACCACGCCTTTGGTCATCCTTCTGTGAGCAGTCGTTCGAGAAGATCCGATATGCCGTTACCCTCGGCACTGCTTCGCAGGTAATCGCGATCGAGTCCCTGGCCCTGCTTTCTGACAATCGACTGAACGTCGCGCCATTGCCGATCAGAGACATCTCCACCCAGCCGATACCAGAGCAGTTTCTGAAGTATGACGTCTTCATGGGAGTGAAAATACAAGTAGGCGTCGGGCTCCTGGGACACCTGTCGCCGTTGCCTCCGCACGAGTTGCATCTGGTCAAGAGGGGAGCCGCCCACCACAAACAAATCCACCTTGATGCTGGTGGGGATGTGGATCACGTTGACCGACGACCTCGTTCGGATCGCCCGTCGCAGCGCATCGGCCTCTGCGTAAAAATCGGGTCCAAGGGCGCTGACCAGTGCACCAACCTGATCCAGTCGTAAGTCGACGACGATGTCAACGTCCTGAGTGAAGCGTGTTTCGCCGCTGAAGCTGCTGGCGAGCGCCCCGCCAATGCTGTGTGTGATTCCGACGTCGTCAAGCGCCGACGCCACCAGCAGCGCGACGTCGATGAGATGCAGTGTCATCGGCGGGGTGCCAGACGCGCAGCCTCCGGGTGGATCCGCACCGCCAATTCCCACCCGAGCCGCTCGACCGCCACGCGGATTGCCAGCTCATCATCGGACGCGTCAGGAAACTGTTCCTTGAGGCTGAACCAGGTGAGTTGTTGTCCGGCTCGCCACGCTGCCGCGAGATGGGCCGCAATTTCCACCGAGCTCATGCGCCGCCACGCCTCGATCAGGCGAGCGTCGATGTCCGGTGCGGTATCGCTCGTCGCCGGTGAGTGGTGTGTGAGCGCCACTCGGGCATTATACGCATCCCGCACGTCGGCGCCGCTCAACACAATCACGAATGGCCCGACGACGACGCTGCCGGCATTGGTGCGGCGGCTTCAACCAGGCCAACGGGAGTTGGGCGCCCGCGCGGTCAC
The DNA here is from genome assembly GCA_046590915.1 of Vicinamibacterales bacterium. Taxonomy (GTDB): domain Bacteria; phylum Acidobacteriota; class Vicinamibacteria; order Vicinamibacterales; family SCN-69-37; genus SYFT01. The sequence goes on along the minus strand of JBKJTD010000136.1, from coordinate 1,071 downwards.
GTTGTATGCGTTCGCCACCGATGAAGAGGGCAACATGACCCTGCTCGGCCGATCGCAGGGCGACAACACGCCGACGACGGTGACGCTGGATAATGACAACCTTGCGAAGCCATTCGGCACCTTCGACACGCCCGTGCAGGGCGCCACGGTCAGCCGCACCTTCGCCAACTTCGGGTGGGTGCTCACGCCGGACGGCAATACCCTCGTCGACGGCACCGATATCCTGATGCCCGTTGACGGGTCCACCATGACGGTCTACCTCGACGGTGCACCGGTCGGTACGGTCGCGTACAACCAGTGCCGCGGCAGCGTCGGGAACCCCGTGCCGCTCACCGCGTACTGCAACGACGACATCGGGAGCATCTTTGGCCACGTGACGCCGCAGCCGTTCTATACCTCGCGCGGTTCGAACCCGACCCGCTTCCGCAACCTGGACGTCGGGCGTGCCGCCATCGGCGCTTTCGTGATCGATACCTCCACCTTGACCAACGGCATGCACGCCATCGCGTGGGGTGTCACCGACAGCGCCGGGCGCACCGAAGGCATCGGCAGCCGCAACTTCTTCGTGCTCAACACGGCGGCCGATTCGGTCGTGGCCGCCGACGACGAACCGCCAACCACCGCGGTGGCGCTGGCGCAGAACCGCGGGCCGGTGGTGTCCCTGTCGACCGATGGTGCTCCGATCGCGGACGTGGCCGGTCGTACCGGGTTCTCGCTGCTGACGCCGTTCAGCGAGATCGTCGCCGATGACCACGGCGAGCGGTTCGTGCGGATCGACCAGAACAGTCGCCTCGAATTGCAGCTGGGGCCCGGCGTGGAGATGGGAGACCTGCCGGCGGGGTCGCGGCTCGACGCGGCGACTGGGCGCTTCACCTGGGCGCCGTCCGTGGCACATCTGGGACCGTACCGGCTCGTGTTCCTGCGAAACGGGCAGCCGCTGCCGGTCACCGTGACGGTGGCGCCCGCTCGCACGCGCGCGGCCGACGAGTCCGAGATCCGGATGCACATCGACAGCCCACGGCCAGACGACACGGCGCGCGGCACCGTCGGTATCGACGGCTGGGCGCTCGA
>JBKJTD010000073.1:0-3103 GCA_046590915.1 Vicinamibacterales bacterium | reverse complement strand
GCCGGCCGGCGTACGCGCTTCAATCACCTTCACCATCGGCAGCACGGGTTTGTAGGCTTCGGTCGCCGGCAACGACACCAGAGCGAACACATAATTGGCGGCCACAAACGTCGCAGCAATCGCCGACACCGCCCAGGCTGCACGCGACCGCCAGACAAGAATGCACGTCACGACGGCGCCGGTAATGACGATGGCGGCCAGTGCATTGGCGCCGGCGATCTGATGCACATGTGCCCAGGCGCCGAAGAGCCACACTGCACCGACACCAAGGCCCGCCATCAACGCAGCGGTGACCACTGACGCGCGACCTATCCAACGCGCACCGTGTTCGAGACCATGGACGAGCACACATGCGGCCACTGCAGCCAGAGCCGGCACGATTGGAAAGATGTAGAGATCCTGCTTGGTCTGTGACAACGAAAACACCCCGACGTGCCACACGATCCACAACATGAGCAACCGCGCAACCGACGACTCTCCGTTCCACAACGTTCTGGCTCCCCACACCAGACCGCCGACGACAAACAACGTCCACGGAAACAAATCACCGAGCACCACAGGGATGTAAAAAAAGACGTCTCGCTCCCCCGGTTGCATGGATTCGGTGTAGCGGCCGAAGTTTTCACCGAGCCAGAACGCCTGCAGCGGTTCCCATCCCTGTTGCGCATAGATCACCGCCCACCACGGCGCCACAATGGCCAGCACGATGAGCGCGCCGGGGATTAACGACAACCGTGTGATGGCGGAGAGACGACGCTCGAGCAGCAGCCACGCGCCGATCGTCGCTGCAGGGAAGACCAGCGCAATGGGTCCCTTGGTCAGCACACCAAAGCCAATCGCGGCGTACATCAGATACAGGTACCGCTTCCGATGCTGCGGCGTCCTCTCCGCCAGCAGGAAACACGCCATGGCCAGCGCCATAAACATCGTCACCCAGATATCGATGAAGATGCGTCTGGAGAACATCACAAACCGAGGCGCGGTGGCGACGATGAGCGCGGCGATGAGACCGGTCGTGTGTCCGCCGAGTGTGCGGCCGAACAGATAGGCTGCCAGAAGAATGCCGAGCGCGCCGATCGCGATGGCCACACGCTCCACGGTGACCGACACGCCGAAGACCTCATAGAACCCGGCAACGATCCAGTAGCTGAGGACCGGCTTGTTCATCCGCGCTTCACCGTTGAACTGTGGATTTACATAGTCACCCGACTCCACCATGTGGCGGGGCGTATCGACATAGAACGCCTCATTGGCGTCCCAAATGGTGTTGGCGCCCAGGCCGAGGAAAAGCAGCAGGACGGAGAGCGCCAAAAGGATCGAAGTCCCGTGGTCCCGAAGTCCCGAAGTCCATTGCCTCATTGGCCCATTGACACAGTCGCAAGCCGTCAATGCCTGAAGTGCCGGCGCCCAGTGAACACCATGGCGAGCCCGCGTTCGTCTGCGGCAGCAATCACCTCGTCATCGCGCACCGAGCCACCGGGTTGAACGATGGCGGTGGCACCGGCGGAGGCGACGACATCAAGACCATCGCGGAAGGGGAAGAAGGCGTCGGACGCAGCGACCGACCCGCGCAGGCGGTCGCCCGCCTTGAGCACGGCCGTGCGCACCGCATCCACCCGGCTCATCTGCCCGGCACCAACTGCGAGTGTGGTGTCGGCGGTGGTGAAGATGACGGTGTTCGACTTGACGTGTGCACACACCCGCCAGGCGAATCGAAGTGCGATCCACTCGTCTGGTGTCGGTGCGCGGCGAGTCACGACCCGCGGACCATCGGCGGCGGGCCACTCCGATGCGGCTTCGATCACACGGTCGCGATCCTGCACGAGCCATGAACCAAGAATGGAACGCACATCGCGATCCCGATCCATGCCGTCAAACGATGCCGTGACGACGCGCAGGTTGGGCTTGGTCGCGAGCACCGCACGCGTCTCTTCATCTGCTGAGAGCCCGGGCGCGATGACCGCCTCAATGAACGTGGACACGAGCGCTTGTGCGGTGTCGAGATCGATCGGGCGATTGAGCCCGACGATGCCGCCGAAGGCGGAGAGTGGATCGGCCTCCCGCGCGCGGATGTAGGCGTCAGCTGATGAGTGCCCCGTCGCGACGCCACACGGGTTCGTGTGCTTGATGACGACCGCGGCTGGTTCGGAGAATTCGAGCGCAATACGCGCTGCCGCATCCAGATCGAGAAGGTTGGTGAACGACAGCTCTTTGCCCTGATGCACGACCGCGCCGCCAAACCCGTGCGCGCCAACCGTGTACCACGCCGCAGACTGGTGGGGATTTTCGCCGTAGCGCAGGTCCCGCACCTTGCTCAGCACAGGTGACCAGCGTGTGGATGCCGCCCCCCGCACAAACGTCTCGTCGGCCTCGACTGCGACTTCGCCCAGGGTGGTCGCAATCATCCGGTCGTAGTCGGCGGTATGGCCGATCGCCTTGCGGGCCAGGTCAAATCGCAGCCCCAATGGCGCGACTCTGGTTTCGACGGCCTTGATGATTTTGGGATAGTCGGCCGGGTCGACCACAACCAGGACGTCCCTGAAGTTTTTGGCCGCCGCCCGCAGCAGGCTGGGGCCCCCGATATCGATTTCGTCAATCAGGGCGTCGAAGGGCAGGTCGGGCTTTGCGGCCGCCTGCGCGAACGGGTAGAGGTTGACGACGACCAGGTCAATTGGGGTGATGCCATGGGCGCCTATCGCCTCCAGGTCGGCCGGCTGGTGCCGTCTGGCAAGGATGCCCGCGTGGACTTTCGGGTGCAGGGTCTTGACCCGGCCATCCATCATTTCTGGAAAGCCCGTGACGTCCGAAATCCCGATTACGGACAACCCGGCGTCGGCCAGGGCTTTGGCGGTGCCGCCAGTGGACACCAACTCCCACCCTTGGGCAACCAGGGCGGAGGCCAGTGGGATCAGGCCGGACTTATCGAAAACACTCAACAGGGCGCGCATCAGGGAGAGACCTTTCTCAAAGCTTGACAGAGTACAACGGGCCGACTAGCATTGCCGATCGACGTTGGGCGAGACCATCGTTGGCACGGAGACCGCCGGTGCGGTCTCTTTTTTTTAGTGAGACGGATTCACCGTCTCTGTTCTCGCAAGGCAGG
>JBKJTD010000446.1:0-5619 GCA_046590915.1 Vicinamibacterales bacterium | reverse complement strand
TTCGGCGTGCATGCAGATTGTTCCGCCGTTCTTCCCCGTGCGCAGCATCGCCTTGAAAATGCTCGCATCGTCCAGCATGAAGACGCCGGGGTAGGCCATGAACAGCTTGAAGGACGTCACGCCCTGCCGGACCAGCGCATCCATCTCGAGCTCAACCTGATCGGTGAGCTCCGTCATGATCATGTGGAAGCCGTAGTCAATGGCGGCCTTGCCTTCGGCCTTCTTCATCCACGTTTCCCAGGCGTGGTGCAGCGTCTGACCTCGATACTGGATGGCGAAATCGACGATGGAGGTGGTGCCGCCGTAGGCAGCGGCAATCGTGCCCGTTTCGAAATCGTCGGCCGACACGGTGCCGCCGAAGGGCATGTCAAGGTGCGTGTGCACGTCGATGCCGCCGGGAAAGACCAGCTTCCCGCGCGCGTCGATGGTGCGGTCGGCCGTCATCGGCAGACCCGTACCGATGGCCGTGATCCGGTCGTCTTCGATGAAGATGTCGCCGACGTAGTCGTCGGTGGCCGTGACGATGCGGCCGTTGGTGATGAGGATGCTCATGACTGCAGGTCCGCCATGGGGCCGTACGTCTCCGGACGCCTGTCGCGATAGAACTGCCAGATCCGGCGGACCTCCTCAATCATGTCGAGGTCCATCTCGGCCGTGATCAGTTCGTTCCTGTCTTCCGATGCTGTCGCCAGGAACTGGCCCCGCGGATCCACGAAGTACGAGGATCCGTAGAAGCGCCCGATGTTCCAGGGTTCCTCCGTGCCGACGCGATTGGACGCGGCTACGAAGTATCCGTTGGCGACGGCGTGTGCAGGCTGCTCGAGCTTCCACAGGTACTGCGAGAGTCCCGCAACGGTCGCTGACGGATTGAACACGATCTCGGCGCCGTTGAGTCCCAGCAGTCGCGCGCCTTCGGGGAAATGTCTGTCGTAGCAGATATACACACCGACCTTGGCATGCCGCGTCTGGAACACGGGGTATCCCAGATTGCCCGGCTTGAAGAAGTACTTCTCCCAGAACCCGGACGTGTGAGGAATGTGGTTCTTGCGGTACTTGCCGAGGTAGGTGCCGTCATTGTCATAGACGGCGGCGGTGTTGTAGTACACACCCGCCTGTTCGCGCTCGTACACAGGCACGATCATCGCCATGTTGTATTGCTTCGCAAACCGGCCCATCAGTTCGGTGGTCGGCCCGGGGACGGATTCGGCGATGTCATACCAGTGCGAATCCTGCGACGGGCAGAAGTACGGGCCGTTGAAAATCTCCTGCAGTCCGAGAATCTGCACGCCGCGCCTGCCCGCCTCTTCGATAAACGGTACGTGTGCATCGATCGACGCCTGCCGGATCTTCGCGATCGGCAGTGCGGGATCCGTCAGTGGCGACGCGGCCTGCACCAGGCCGCCCAGAACCTTCCGTGGCATGTTTTGTCTCCTCCTAGAACCAGCGGCTGATCGTCACCTTCTTGTCGGTATAAAACTCGAACGCGTCACGCCCGTGCACCTTGAGGTCGCCGAAGAAACTGTCGCGCGCCCCGCCAAACGGGAAGTACGCCATCGGCGCGGCGACCCCGATGTTCACGCCCACCATCGAGGCCGTCGCCCGGTGGGAGAACTCGCGCGCGGCCTTGCCGCTCGACGTGAAGATCGACGTGGCATTCGCGTTCGGATGCGCCTCCATCAACGTGAAGACGTCGTCCAGGCGCGGCACCGGGCAGATCGCGGCGACGGGACCAAAGATTTCCTCGTGCCCGATCGTCATCGCCGGCGTCACGGCGTCGAACACTGACGGACCGACGAAATACCCTTCTGACGGCAGCGTCCGTTGCCGCCCGTCCAGCGCGAGCGTCGCGCCTTCGGCCGCACCCTTCTCGACGTAGCCGAGCACACGCGTGCGGTGAGCCGCACTGATGACGGGGCCCATGTCCACACCCGCGTCCATCCCGTTGCCGACCTTCATGTTTCTGGCCGACTCGACCAGGCGATCACGCGTGTCCACATGCGCCGAACCGACGGGCACCAGAATGCTGCCCGCCAGGCAGCGCTCGCCCGCGCAGCCGTAAAACGATTCACTGATGATGGGAATGGCCTGGTCCAGGTCCGCGTCGGGCATGACCACAATGAAGTTCTTGGCGCCACCCAACGCCTGCACGCGCTTGCCGGCGTGCGTGGCGCGCTGGTAGACCGCACGGGCGACCGCGGTCGATCCGACGAACGACACCGCCCGGATGCCTGGGTGATCACAGATCGCCTCGACCACGTCGCGGCCGCCGTTGACGAGGTTGATGACGCCCGGCGGGAGGTCGCACTCTTCGAGCAACTCGAACAGGCGCTTCGCCGACAGCGGCACCTGCTCGGATGGCTTGAGCACGAACGTGTTGCCCGAGACGATCGCGAAGGGCAGAAACCACAGGGGCACCATCGCCGGAAAGTTGAACGGCGTGATGGCAGCACACACACCAATGGGCTGCCGCATCGACGTGCAGTCGATGCCCGCGCCGACATTCTCGAGCGCGTCGCCCATCAGCATCGAGGGCGCGCCACACGCCACCTCCACGCACTCGATGCCCCGACGCACGCTGCCGCGCGCTTCACCCAGCGTCTTGCCGTGCTCGGTGGTGACGATGCGGGCGATGTCCTCGTGGTGAGTCTCGAGCAGCGCCTTGAACTTGAACATCGCCCGGGCCCGAACGACAGGGGGCGTCTCGCTCCAACCGGGAAAGGCCCTGGCCGCGGCCGCAACGGCCGCATCCACATCGGCAGCGCCCGACAGCGGCGTGCGTGCAATCACCGCGCCCGTGGCGGGATTGTGAACGTCACTCGACTGGGTGGCCGAGGACGGCACCCAGCGACCCCCGATGAAATTGCCAAGAAGTTGCGCCTGCATCGGGGGAGTCTACCGCCATTTGCGCAGCCTGCCACACAGACGCGGTATAGTGGCGCCTTTCCAGGCGAGGAGGACCATGGCTGCTACGCTGGGCATGACGTTCACGGGCTTGCGCTTCGAGAATCCGTTTCTGCTGTCCTCGGCGCCGCCCACTGAATCCGAGAGCAACATCCTGCGCGCATTCGATGCGGGCTGGGGTGGCGTGGTCACCAAGACCATCGGCTTGCATCCGGTTGTCAATGTCGACGGGCCGAAGACCAAGTTCCTGCGCGCCACGCCCGACGGGCCGCAGCTGTCCATGAAGCGCCGCCCGGGCACGGCGCTGCACTCCTCGTGGAACTGGGAACTGATTTCCGACAAGCCGATCGACTGGTGGCTACCGCGCATCGCGCGCATCAAGCAGGCGCATCCCTCGCGCATCCTCGTGGCGTCGATCATGGCGGGGTCGGGGTCGGATGACGAGCTGCGGCACTGGCAGACGCTGGCCCTCGGCTGCCAGGACGCGGGCGCCGATGCGCTCGAGCTGAATCTGTCGTGTCCGCACATGGATCGCCAGGACATGGGCTCGAACATCGGCAAGGACCAGGCCCAGATCTCCATCGTCACCAAGATCGTGAAGGAAGTGGCGACGGTGCCGGTCTGGGCGAAGCTGACGCCGTCCACCACCGACATCGTCATTGAGGCGCGCGGAGCGTTCCTGGGCGGCGCCGACGCGATCGTGTCGTCCAATACGTTCCCATCGCTGACGCTCATCGATCCAGACACGCTGGAGTTTGAGATGAACGTGGACGGCCAGACGTCGAGCGGCGGCCTGGGCGGCCCGGCCATCCTGCCGCAGTCGCTGGCGAAGATGGCGTCGCTCACGCAGGCGTTTCCGGACAAGTCGTTCTCGGGCATCGGCGGCATTGCCGACTTTGCGCAGGCGCTGAACTATTTCCTGCTCGGCTGCGGCACCGTGCAGGTCTGCACCGCGGCCATGCTGGACCACGCGATCGGACCCGCTGTGATTCAGCAATTGCAGTCCGGCATGCTGACCGTCATGGAGAAGCACGGCTGGTCCAGCCTTGAGGACTTCCGCGGCATCCGCCGCGACAGAGTGGTGCCGCATTCGAAGATCCGACGGCCGGATGAGAAGGCGTATCACGGTGGCCATGAGGCCGAGGGCTATGCCGTCTGATTTTGTCGAGGTCACGGAAGATCTGTCGGGCAGTCCCCTCTGGAACGCCGACCTGGCTCCCACACCGCTGTCGCGCCGGACCTGGACCACCTACAACATTGCGGCGCTCTGGATCGGCATGAGTGTGGTGATCACCACCTACACGCTGGCGTCCGGCCTGATGCAGCAGGGCATGACCTGGGCGCAGGCGCTCTTCACCATCCTGCTGGGCAACGTCATCGTCCTCATCCCGATGGTGCTCAACGCGCATGCAGGCACGAAGTACGGCGTGTCGTTCCCCGTGTTGTGTCGCGCGAGTTTCGGCACGACGGGCGCGAACATTCCCGCCATCCTGCGCGCGCTGGTGGCGTGCGGGTGGTTCGGTATTCAGACATGGATTGGCGGTCTCGCGCTGGACACGTTGTTGACCGCCGCATGGCCCGCCTGGCGGGGGCTGGCCGGCAGCGAGTGGATTGCGTTCGCGGCGTTCTGGCTCGTGCAGGTCTGGCTGATTCTGCGGGGCCTGGAAGGCATCAAGCGGCTTGAGAGCGTGTCGGCGCCTTTGTTGCTGGGCGGCGGCGTGTTGCTGCTGTGGTGGGCGGTGCGCAGCACCGACGGGCTGGGCTCGATGCTGAGCCAGTCGGTGCGCCTGCAGCAGGGCAGCCAGTCGTTCTGGGTTCTCTTTCCAGCCGCGCTCACGGCCAATGTCGGTTACTGGGCGACGTTGAGTCTCAATATTCCGGACTTCACGCGGTATGCGCGAAGCCAGCGCTCGCAGATGCTGGGGCAGGCGCTCGGGTTGCCGACGACCATGACGGCGTTTGCGTTCATTGGCGTGGCGGTCACCAGCGCGACGGTCGTCGTGTTCGGCGAAGCGATCTGGGATCCCGTACAGCTTCTCGCGCGTATCGGCCATCCCGGCGTCATCATCTTTGGCGCGCTCATTGTTCTGGTGGCGCAGTTGACGACGAACATGGCGGCGAATGTGGTGTCGCCGGCCAACGACTTCTCGAGCCTGTCGCCGAAACGGATCAGCTATGTGGCAGGAGGGCTCATCACCGCGTGCATCGGGATCCTCATGATGCCGTGGAAGCTGTACGCGGACGCGTCGGCGTACATCTTCACGTGGCTCATCGGCTATTCGAGCCTGATGGGCGCGATCGGCGGCATCCTGATCGCCGATTATTGGGTCCTGCGCAAGCAGCAGCTCGTGTTGACCGACCTGTTCAAGCTCAACGGCATCTACTGCTACGACAACGGCACCAACTGGCGGGCCGTCGCCGCGCTGGTACTGGCGATTCTTCCCGTGGTGCCGGGCTTCATTCGCGCGGCGATGACGCCGGGGGGCCAGGTCGCGAATCCGAACGTCCTGGACCTTCTCTACACCTACGCGTGGTTCGTGACGTTCGCGTTGAGCGCCGTGACGTACCTGGGGCTGATGCAGGGACGTCGGGCGTGACCTGCGCGATCGCCTCTCGCTCAAGGCCCTGCCGAATGGCGCGGTCTTCTCCAAGACTTGCTGGGCATCACCAGACTTCAAACGGGGCCTGTTGTCAGTGCTCATGCTGCAGGCATCTTTA
>JBKJTD010000427.1:0-7639 GCA_046590915.1 Vicinamibacterales bacterium | reverse complement strand
CGCTATGACCTATGGGCTCTGCCGCTCAATGGGTCGGCCGGCCGGAACCTCACGAATGGAGAGGGCGCGTCAAAGGAGATTCGTTTCCGGGTTATTCAGCCGGTGCCGCTGGATCCCCTCGCGGACTATGGCCCCGGTGGACAGACCGCCGAACGCGAGAAGATCGACATCTCGCAGCCGCTCACATTGACGGCGTATGGCGAATACACCAAGGACGCGGGCTTCTACACGCTCGCGAATGGCCGGCTGACGTCGGGCGTGTACGAGGGCGCGTCGTTCAGCATTCCGGTGCGGGCGGCCAAGGCCGACACCTTCCTCTTCACGCGGCAGACGTTTGTCGAGTTTCCCGACCTGCGCGTCTCTGGCGCGAACTTCGCCGAGGCGAAGAAGATCTCGGACGCGAATCCGCAGCAAACCGAATACATGTGGGGCCGGCGCGTGCTCTTTGACTACAAGAACAAGGACGGCGTGCGCCTGCAGGGCATCCTGGCCTTGCCTGATGATTACAAAGAGGGTGAAAAGCGCCCGATGATTGTCACGTTCTACGAGAAGAACTCGCAGAACATGCATCGGTATTCGGCGCCGTCGTACCTGACCGGCATGGGCGCATCACCGACTGAGGCAGTCAGCCGTGGCTACATCACGATGATGCCCGACATCCACTTCCGCACCGGGTCGTCACACACGGACATGCTGGAGTGCGTGGAGGCCGCGACCAGGAGAGTGATTGAACTCGGCTACGCCGATCCGAAACGCATCGGTGTGAGCGGCCACAGTTATGGTGGCGAAGGCGCGGCGTTTATCTCGACGCGCTCGAAGATGTTTGCGGCGGTCGGCATGGGCGCTGGCGTCACTGACCTCTACTCGGACTTCAACCAAAGCTGGGGTTGGACGTATCAGGTCAATGGCGGCAGCGGCGCCAACGGTCACGATTATTACCTCTTCGGCCAGGGCCGATGGGGCTTCACGCCCTGGGACAAACCTGAGGTGTACCGCTACGAGTCGGCGATTTCCCACGTGAAGGATGTCGTCTCGCCTGTGCTCATCATGCACGGCACCGCGGACCCGACGGTGTCATTCACCGAAGGGATGAACTTCTACAATGCGTTGCGGTTCCACGACAAGAACGCGATGCTGCTGGCGTATCCGGGCGAGGGCCACGGCCTGCGGGGTCTCGCCAACCGGAAGGACCTGACGGTGCGGTACTTCCAGTTCTTCGACCACTTCCTCAAGGGCGCTGAAGCGCCGGCGTGGATCAAGCAGGGCGTGCCGTTCCTCAAGAAGAACGAGAAGAAGTAGCTCCTGCACAGGACAGATTCACAACGAGACGAGAGGACTGGGAGGCCTCGTTGTGACTTTTTCTAATCGCAGGACATGCGCCGCTCTGCGGCCACGATCGGGGCGGGCGGGGTCTTTTCATCGAGCAGGATGTTGATGAGACCGCGGAGCGGTTGTGCCAGCGGCACCAGATAACCGCCGGGGCGTTTCTCCACCGTCACGCCGTGCGCCGCCAGGCGATCGCCGACGGACGTCCATAGCGCCTCGGGCAATTTACCGCTGTCGGTGAGCTTGGCGGAGTACTGCGCATCGGTGAGGAAATAGCCGCACGGCGCAGTCGTCAGCATCTGCTCGGGTGTCGGGGCCGCTCCCGGTGGAGGCGTGTCACCCGGATGTGGCGCAGGGAATGCAGGCACATCCCAGTCGCCGTGAAACACGATCGGGCCGCTGTTGGATTTCTGGAAGGCGATACCGTCAGCAATGGCCTTGGCAATCGCCGGTCGATTCGCTCGGTGAAACACCAGCGCCTGGCGAATCGACCAGAGCTGAGAGTACGCCTTGCGCCTACGATTCTCCGGCACGTTGTTGGTCTCGGCAGGTCGTGTGGGCCCGCCGCCCGATCGCGCCTCGACCAGCGTCGTGATCATGTTCTTGAGTCCGGTCACTCGCGTGAACGTCTGCGCGCCGTCGATGCCTCGCGGCGGATACGGGCAGGGCCACCATCCATCTTTGGCGCCGGCGTCGTAGAACTGCCCCTCGACCAGACCGGCCTTGGAGATGTCGTGCACCGATTTAGCGGTGTTGCTGTGCCGCGGCCACAGCAGCGGCAGATCGCACGTAGCTGCGCTGCCAAATTCATGACCATCCACCATCACCTCAGGCGTGTAGTCGCGCAGGAACCTGGCAAAAATCTGCGACTCCGGCTGTGTGATTCGCGCGTGGTCACGATTGAGGTCCTGCCCCGCTGAGTTGCCGCGTGTGTTGTTGGCGCGACCATCGGCGTTGAACGAAGGAACAATGAGCACGGTGGCGTTGGAGAGAATATCGAGGATGGTCGGGTCATTGGAGAACGCCAGTTCGCGAATCATCATGAGGCAGCCTTCACGTCCTGAGGGTTCATTGCCGTGCACGTTGCAGTTCGCGCCAGCGGCCGAACCATTCGCAATTTCCTGCACCGACCCCTGCGAAGCCGGTTGCCCAATCACAAACAGGTTCATTGTCCTGCCCTGCGGCGTGGTGCCGAGGGGAACGACGCGCACACGCGGGCTCGCTGCGACAATACGTTTCGTCCAGTCGATCTCTTCGTCGTAGGTGGTGTAATCAGCGCCGTCGCGCGATTCGAATCCCGTGCGGAATTCCGCAGGGCCGAATGGTGCGCGTGTCTGTGCACTGACCAGCTCGGACCATTCCTGCGGTGCCTCCGCAACCACTGCGCGCACACGCCAGCGCGATGTGCCTCCGGGCACAAAGCCAGCATCGGCAAACGAAGGCGACTGCTGGCGGATTTGGCGATTCGGTCGCCAGAGTCCGACCACCGCGCCATCGCGCTCAATCTGATATTCGGTTGCGCCGGCCGTTGGTCGCCATGTGAGGGTCGCGTAGCCCTCACGGGGCGTCACCGTCAAGCCTCCGACTGGAGGACTCGGCTGCGCCTGCACCGCCAGAATTCCGGTACCTGCAACCGCAGCAATCAACGCCGCCGCGAGGAGATGTTTCATGGTGGGCCTATTGTAGAGGCGTCGGCGTCCTGGCGAATCAGCCTTCTGGCAACCTCACCGGTGGAGTCCGCGACAGCTTCTTCGCGCGCCTGATGAAGCGGCGATCATCGAAGGTCAGAAGCCAATCATGTACGTCGCCGGTGCGCGCCCGGTCGCAGAAGACTTGCAGCGTCGAAATCCGCCAAGCGTCTGGAGGGCGGCCCATTGGGCGCCGCCTTGACCATTCCAAATCCAGCTGCGGGGTCCGAAGGCGCCACCTGTCGGCGGACGACAGGCCGGAGTCCGGCGGGAATGACGATCTGGCGCTTCTTCGTCAGGATTGCTGCAGCCATTGCGCCAGCATAACGCTTGGCTTACCACGTAAGCGAACGTCGCTAGCGATACCGGGTCACCGATACCGGGATCGGCTTGTCGACCCCGGAGCACCCTACTTCAGGAGTGTCGCGCGGCGAATCACGTCCAGGCGCGGATACTCCCTCTTGAAGAACGCGTTGCCCTCGGCAAACGCCGGATCCTGTTTGCCGGCGCGAATGCCGCCAAGGCCTTCGAGGTACTCCACGTTGAAAGCGTCGGCGACGGCCATGCCTTCGATGATGCGCCCGAAGGGGACGAACGGTTCTTTGTCGTGGGTTTCTGAGTTGTCGCGCAAATTGATGAACACCTGCGTGGTGCGGCCGTTCGGCACCGCAAACGCGAACGCCACGGTGCCGCGCGTATTCGACTCCCGGAACGGGTCGTCGGGAAACGTCGCCGCACGCCACGCGCGGGCCACGGCGGGGTCTCCCGCAATGCCGAACTGCGCCCAGGTGTTCGGCCGAATCCGGAAGACCGGAGCCTCGTCGTAGTAGCCGTGGCGGACCAGGTTGACGAAGCGATCGGCGCCACGCGGCGCCCAGGCGCGCGTCACTTCGATGATGATCGGACCCTTCGTGGTCTCAAGGTGGACTCGCGATCGATCAGGCGCGGCTTGCGCAAACACCGGGTCTGTTGGCGTCAGGAGGCGCGACCGCTCGACGGGCGCCTGCATGGCGAACGCAAAGAGAATGAGAGCACTGACTGCGCGCAACACCATGACTAGAACGTCTCCCGCTTTGTCGTTTTACCGTTTACCGGGCCCGTGAATGACCCGGCCTGGGGTGGCGCCTGTGTGCTCGCCATGCGTGAGCACGGGCACGCCGTTCACAAGGACGTGCACCATGCCGGTCGAGTATTGGTGAGGCTTCTCGAATGTCGCGTGGTCCTCAACCTTCGCGGGGTCGAAGATAGCCACGTCGGCGAAGTAACCGGGCGCCAGGCTGCCGCGGTTCTTGATATGAAGGACACGGGCCGGGTGCGATGTCAGGCGCCGGATGGCGTCCGGGAGAGTGACGACCCCCTCGCGCGTGTATCGACCGATCACACGGGCGAAGTTGCCGTAGGCGCGTGGGTGCGTGCTCGACTTGAGAAACACACCCTCAGAGGCCATCGATCCGGCGTCAGAACCGAAGCTCATCCACGGCAGGCGCATCTGCCGCCGGACGTTCTCCTCTGACATCAGAAAGTAGACCACCTGCACGCGGCTGCCGTCTTCGATCACGAGATCGATCGCGGTGTCTTCCGGTGATGTGCCCCGCGACTTCGCCACTTCGGCCAGCGTCTTGCCCGTGAGCGGCTTGAGGACGTCGTTCTTGAACCCCACAAGCAGCGTGCCCTCAGCGCCTGCGGCCAGATACAGGTTCTCCCAGTCATTGGTCGGCGTCCGCATCTCCTGCAACACGCGGCGACGGGTCTGAGGATCGCGGAGCCGACCGGCCCACGCCTTGTAGCCGCCCTCCTGCACCCACGGCGGCATCGCGGCGTCCAGCCCCGTGGACCCTGCAGTGTAGGTGTACATGTCAGCCGTGATCTCGAGGCCTTCCGCGCGTGCGGCCTCGACCTTCTGAATGACGGCGTCGAGTTTGCTCCAGTTATCGCGACCCGCGGCCTTCAGGTGGTAAATCTCCGCGCGGGCGCCTGACTCACGCGCGATCGTGATCAGTTCATCGACCGACTCGAGGAGCCGATTGCCTTCGCTCCGCATGTGCGAGATATACATGCCGCCATGTGTGGCCGCGACTTTCACGAGTGCGACAAGTTCAGGGGTCTTGGCATAAAACGCCGGTGCATAGATGAGCGACGATCCGACGCCCAGCGCGCCGTCCCGCATCGCCTGATCGACCAACCCGCGCATCGTGTCGAGTTGGGCGGGTGTCGGCTCCCGATCAGCCTGCCCCATCACGTGTTCACGCACCGTCGTCGCGCCGACAAACGAAGCCACGTTGGTCGACACGCCCTTCGTCACGAGATGGCTGAGAAACTCCGCTAGCGTCGTCCACTCAACGGCGTATTTGATGTCCCCCTGCTCTTCGAGGATTTCGGCCTTCATCGCGGCCGTGAGTGGACCACCGGAGGTTCCCTCACCGAACACTTCGAGTGTGACGCCCTGTCGGATGTCACTCTGGGATCGGCCATCAGCAATCAGCGGGGTTCCGGCCCAACTCAGCATGTTGATGAAGCCGGGCGCGACGGCAAGACCTGCGGCGTCAATTTCAGAATTGCCGACGGCCGACCCGATGTCACCGACCGCAACGATGGTGTCGCCGTTGATCGCGACGTCACCTCGCACAGGCGCCCCGCCACTACCGTCGTAAATGGTACCGTTGCGGATGATGATGTCGTAGCGCGTGGGGGACGCGCACCCACACAGGATGGTCAACAGGACGAAGCCTGAGAGGACCCGCACGACTATTTGTGCCTCGGCACGGACACCGGAATCGGTTTGTCGATACCCGGGCGCTCGGCTGAGTCGGCCATCACCCAGAGCGTCGCGAAGACGGTGCGGGCCACGGCCTCAATCTTCTTGGGATCGAGGAACTTCGCTTCGTCTGAGGGCAGGTGATAGCGCCGATGAAGCCCCGTGTTCCAGCCGATCGTCAGCACGCCTCGCTCGAGAAAGGGTCCGGCGTCGGTCCGCGGATAGAAAAATTCTGAATCCCAGCGGTCGTCGTTCCGATTGAAGCGCATCTTCAGGTACTCCTGATTGACGCGTTCGATGAGCGCGTTGGTCTTGTCGCTGAGTACGCCCGGCCCGATCAGATACACCTCATTGGGTCCAGGCACGTCTGGAGAATCCGCGTCAGCGGTGCCGGGCGCTCGCGTGGCGCCGATCATGTCGATATTGAAATGGGCCACGATGCGCTCGAAGGGCACTGGTGGGTTGGCGACAAAGTGCCGCGTGCCCCATAGTCCCTGCTCTTCTCCGCTGTCCCAGATAAAGATCATCGACCGCTTGGGACGCACCGTCATCATGCGCTCGGCAATCGAGAGCGCCGCGGCACTGCCGGAGGCGTTGTCGTCGGCGGAGTTGTAGATCGCATCGCCATCGACCGTGCGTGCGCCGACCGAACCGTCGAGATGCGCCTCAACCGTGATGTATTCGTTCTTGAGCACCGGGTCGGTGCCTTCGATCACCGCCACCACGTTGTAGGGGCGATGGACAACCGTGGTGGCGGGAATGTTGAAGGCGACATTTTTCGACAGCTGAAAACTTGCCGGGTAATCAGACGCGTCGCCACGCGCGACAATGGCCTCGGCGGTGTACTGCTCGCTCGCCATCAACGCGTCCACCGCCGTGCGCGACAACAGCGCCGAGGTCACCTGTGCGGCGGCGTAGGCCGAGGGCACCCACGGGTCGAGTTCCTTGCGAACCAGATTCTGCCCCTGCAGTTGCTGCCACCAGCCCGGCTGCGCGCTGGTCTGGGGAATCATGAGCACGGCCGCGGCGCCACGTTTCGCAGCCTCGGCCACGACGTTGCTCGCACCAACGGTGACCCGGCCGAACTGTTGAATGGTCACGTCCTTGGGCATGGCCCGAGGTCCGTGCGCGAGTACGATCTTGCCGCGCACATCAACGCCGGCGTACGGGTCAATGCCCTTGTCGGGAATCACCCATCCGTGACCGACATACACCACCGGCCACGATCCCCTGAGGGGTTGGCCTGAGAAGGAGCGCAGCACAAACCCATCGTCGAGCCGCAAGGTAGTGCCGTTCACCGTGATCGACGCGGCAGTCACGTCCACGCGCGCCTCGTGCATTTCGTACCACTGATAAAACGTGCCCTTGTCGCCGAGGGGGTTCACACCGGCCGCTTCCAGTCGTTTCACGATGTAGCCAGCGGCCAGATCAAAGCCAGGTGATGGGGTATTTCGCCCCTTGAGTTCGTCTGACGCAAAGAAGGCGAGATCCTTTTCCAGCTGGGCGGCAGTGATGCCGTCAGCGGCCTTTCGCACGGAGGCCGGCAGAATCCCGGAAGAACCTGCCTGGACGACCAGCACCAACGTCAGCAACACAACAGGGATCGACATAGCCGGAATCATACGCCAGGCGAGCGGGCCGCTTCACACGCCTGATTCGTGCACAATGCGGTCATGCGCACATCCCTGTTGTCGTTTGCATTGTTGATCTCAGCCGTCACCGTCGGCGCGCAACGGGACCGTGTGGTTGGTGGTCCCTGTGAAGGGTGCGAAGCGCGGTGGCAGCGGAGTGATTAAACGAATGCGCGACTCGTCAGGCATCTGGCAGGCTCAGCGTGACATCCGCCTTGGCGCCGGCATCAGCGACTACG
>JBKJTD010000378.1:0-8010 GCA_046590915.1 Vicinamibacterales bacterium | reverse complement strand
GATCGACAGTCATCAGCCGGGCCTCGGATAGAGACACCAACCTCACAGGCCGGGGCGGCCTGTGTTCCCAGCGGCTGGCTCTTTACCGCGGTGCCAGTACTGATGACTGTCCATCACTCAGTCGTCGAACCTCCTCCACAAACGCCGCACCACGCGCGGCGTAGTCCTTGAACATGTCGAAGCTGGCGCACGCCGGCGCCAGCAGCACCGTGCCGCCGACCGGCGCCATGCCCCAGGCCTGCCGCACGGCGTCACTCATTGACGACGCCTGGCGCACGGTGACGACGTCCGACAGTGCGTCGCTCACCAGTGGTGCCGCCTCGCCGATGGCGACAACGGCCACGCACCGGTCACGCACCACATCGCGCAGATCCTCAAAGCGCCCACCTTTGTGCTTGCCGCCGAGAATCACGACCACGTCGCGTTCAAAACTTTCAATCGATCGTGTGGCCGACACGATGTTGGTCGCCTTCGAGTCGTTCACAAACCACACGCCTTGCACCGAACCCACGCGCTCAAGCGCGTGCGCCAGTCCATGAAACCCTTCGACCGCGCGGGCCATCGCCTCAGCCGGCACTCCGGCAAGACAACTCACTGCAGTCGCCGCCAGCACATCACTCAACAGGTGACGACCGGGCACCTGGATTGCGGACAGCGGCACCAGCGGCGCGCTGCTTCCACCGGTGCGCCGAACGATGGAGTTTCCCTCGACCGTCACCCCGTCGGTCACGGGAGCGTCCAGTGCAAAATCAAACCGACGCGCACGGGCGTTCGCCGCGAGTGCCACCGATGCCGGGTCGTCGGCGTTGACCACGGCCCAATCCCCGACGGTCTGGTTCTCGAAGATGCGCGCCTTGGCAGAGGCATACGCCTCAAAGGTGCCGTGCCGATCGATGTGGTCAGCCGAGAGATTCACCAGCACCGCGATCCACGGATGAAATGTGTCGATCGTCTCGAGTTGGAAGCTGCTGCTCTCGACGACGTGCACCGTCTCGGGGGTTGATTCATCCACCTGCGCAGACAGCGCTGCGCCGATGTTCCCGCCTGCCGGTGCGTGCAGACCCCCCTCGGTGAGCATGCGCGAGGTCAGCGTGGTTGTCGTCGACTTCCCCTTGGTGCCCGTGATGGCGACGACCCGGCCCATGAGCCATCGCGAGGCCAGTTCAAGTTCTCCGATGACAGAAATTCCGGCACTGCGGGCGCGGGCAATGGCCTCCAGATCAGCCGGCACGCCGGGGCTCAGCACGATCAGGTTGGCGCCAATGAACTGGTCGGGACGATGCGGACCCAGATCCACCTGCACCCCTCTGGCTCTGAGAGATTCGGCGCCGTCGAACGAGGAGGCGGCATCGGCCAGGGTCACTCTGGCGCCTCGCGATTGCAGCAGGTCAATCGCCGCCAGGCCGCTGCGCGCAGCACCCACCACGGTGACGTCTTTTCCGCGAACACTGAAGGGCTGCACCATCACCGCACCTTCAATGTGGCCAGGCTCAGCAGCGCAAAGATGATCGCGAGAATCAGGAATCGCGTGATCACCTTCGGCTCGGCCCAGCCGATGAGCTCGAAGTGATGGTGGAGCGGCGCCATCTTGAAGATGCGTTTGCCGCGCAACTTGAATGAACCGACCTGCAAAATGACCGACAATCCTTCCAGCACAAACACGCCGCCCACGATCGGCAGCAGCAGTTCCTGCTTAATCAGAATGGCGATGGTCCCCAGGGCGCCGCCCAGCGCCAGGGAGCCGACATCACCCATGAAAATTTCGGCAGGGTGACAATTCCACCAGAGGAATCCAAGACTGCCGCCCACCATCGCGCCGCAAAAAATGGTCAACTCGCCGACGGGGAACCGCACAAACAGCAGGTACTCCGACAACTCGCGGTGGCCCATCAGGTACGCGAGTGCGGTGAACGTCACGGCCGAAACTGCGAAGACGCTGATCGCGAGACCATCCAGACCGTCGGTGAGGTTGACGGTGTTGGAGGCACTGACGAGCACGAACGCTGCAAACGGGACGTACCACCAACCGAGATCGGGAATCCATTGCTTGAAGAACGGAAACACCAGTCGTGTGTTGTACGACGCGGGTTCCTGTGCCGCCATGTAGATCAGCGTCGCGCCGACAGCGAGGCCGACCAGCACCTGCCCGAGCAACTTGTAGCGCGCGAACAGACCGTGATGGCTCCGTCGAGTGATCTTGAGATAGTCGTCAGCAAAACCAATGGCACCAAAGGCCGCAGTCGAGAGCACCGCGACCCAGATGTAGGGATCGGTCAGATTCGCCAGCAGCAGCGTCGGAATGAAAATCGACGACAGGATCAGCAATCCGCCCATCGTCGGCGTGCCGGACTTGGCCTTGTGACTGGCGGGACCGTCCTGGCGAACCACCTGGCCAATCTGGAAGTCGCGCAGACGACGAATCATCCAGGGACCAAGCACCAGCCCGAGCACAAGCGCCAGGAGACTGGCCAGTGCGGCGCGAAAGGTGATGGACCCGGCCAACCGGACATCAAAGAACTGATAGACGAGGTGGTACAACATCACGCCATCTCTTTCAGCCGGTCCGCAATCACATCAGTCCGCGTGCCGCGTGAACCCTTCACCAGAACGAGATCGCCGCGCCGCACGAGCAACGCCACCACTGGAGCCGCGTCCTGACTTGATGCGAACCGAAGCAGTTGATCGTCGGTCATGCCTCCACTTCTGGCACCCGCGATCAGGCCGTCGACGGCGGGACCACCAACGGCGACGAGCATGTCCAGCCGCGCCTCGGCCACCGCCCGGCCACAGTCCTCGTGCCAGAAGCGGGCGTCGTCGCCCAGTTCGCGCATTTCGCCGATGACGGCAATACGCCTGCCCGCCGTCGGCGTGGCGGCCAGCGCCTGCACCGTCACGCGCACCGCCGCCGGACTCGCGTTGTAGGAGTCATCGATCAGGCGAGCGCCATTGAGGAGTGCGACTGAGGCGCCTCTGCGATTGACCGCCTCAAGCGCTGCCGCCTCACGCTCGACCTCGTGCAGGGAGACACCGCATTCAAGGGCGACCGTGGCAGCCGCAAGGACGTTCATCAAGTTCGCGCGCCCCGGCAGCGCCAGGCGCAACGCCAGCGGTCCCCATGGTGTCGTGACCTGCGCGGTGGTGCCTTCAAATCCGAGATCGTCAATGCGCACGGCCTGCACATCCGCTCGGGCTGTTGTTCCGAACGTCAGGCGCCGCCCCTTGAACTTTTCCACATGCCGCATCACGAGTTCGTCGTCGGCATTGGCGACCACGAGGGTGGACGAGGTGGCGTCTTCAAGAATCTCCGCTTTGGCCTCGGCAATGGCCTCCACGGATCCGAAGTGCCCAATATGCGCGTTGCCCACGTTGGTCCAGACGCGGATGTCGGGCGATGCCAGGTGGACAAGCTTGCTGATCTCGCCGGCGTGGTTCATGCCCAGTTCGACCACGGCAATTTCCGCCCCCTGCCGCAATTCGATGAGCGAGAGCGGAAGACCCCAGTGGTTGTTGAAGTTGCCGGCATTGCGAAACACCGAAAACTTCGCGCCGAGCAGTTGGGCTGTCGCTTCTTTGGTTGTGGTTTTGCCGGCGCTGCCTGTGATGGCGACCACACGCGCGCCCGATCGGAGGCGCACACTCTGACCGAGCCTCTGAAGCGCCTCGAGTGTGTCGTCCACAAGAATGACCGCTGCGTGACCTGGATCCACAACGGATCGTGAAACGAGCACCCCTGCAGCTCCGCCCGCAATCGCCTGTGCCGCAAAATCGTTACCGTCAAATGACGGTCCCGAGAGGGCAATAAACAGCGGACCCGCACCACGAGTCGCAAGCGCCGCCGGCATCGTGCGGCTGTCGGTGACGACGCCGTCGAAGACACGGGTGACGTCGCCGGCAATGAGCCGGCCGCCGGTGGCCTCGGCCACCAGTCCCGCGGTCAGCAGAAATGCACTCACGTGACACTCGACGCGCCGCGGCGCTGCGAAAGGGCCGCGCGCGCGACCTCCACATCGTCAAACGGTGACACCTTGCCGCCGATGGTCTGGGTTTTTTCGTGGCCCTTGCCTGCAATCAGCACCACGTCGCCTGCGCGGGACGCGCGGATCGCCTGTTCGATCGCAATCCGGCGGTCTGGATGCACTAGCAGCGGTGTGCTCGCGCGTTTCGGCGCAGTTGCGTCGGTGGGCACCACGATGCCGCGTTTGATGTCGTCTATGATGCGCGCGGGATCCTCCGAGCGTGGATTGTCAGAGGTCAGCACCACGAGATCGCTCAGCCGCGCAGCCACTGCGCCCATCAGAGGGCGTTTGGTCTTGTCGCGATCCCCGCCGCAGCCAAACACCGTAATCAGGCGGCCGTGCGTGAGCGGACGAGCCGTCTCCAGCAAATTCTTCAGCGCATCGTCCGTGTGTGCGTAGTCGACGACCACGCGCACGTTGTCGGTCGAGCCCGAGACCACTTGAAAGCGCCCGGGAACGCCCTCGAGGTTTGCGAGTCCGTGTTCGATGGCGTCACGCGAAATACCCAGTGCCAGTGCAGTTGCGACAACACCAAGGACGTTGTAGACGTTCGGCCATCCAACCAGCGAGGAGCGCACCGCAAGCGTCCCCGACGGTGTCTTGACGTCAAACGCCAGGCCGTCGAGTGACAGCTGAACGGACTCGGGCCGGATGTCGGCGTCCTTGTGAATGCCGAACGTAATGGGGCGCGTCACTCGAGCGGCCAGTTCGGCGCCTCTGGGATCGTCGATATTGATGATCGACGGCGCGCCGTCAGGCAACATGTCGAACAGCCGGCGCTTGGCCTCGAAGTAGGAGGCCATGTCGCCGTGAAAATCGAGATGATCGCGCGTCAGGTTCGTGAAGATGGCCGCTGAAAACCTCATCGACGCCACGCGCTGCAGCACGAGCGCGTGCGAGGAGACTTCCATCGCGCAGGCGCGGCACCCGCGTGTCACCATTTCCCGCAGCAACCGTTGTACCTCCGACGCCTCCGGTGTCGTGTGCGAGGCCTCCACTTCGTCGGAGGGATGGGGTCCCGTGCGAACAGTCACTGTCCCCAGCCGTCCGCACGGCAATCCGGCGGCGTCAAACACCGATGCCAGCAGGTATGTCGTGGTGGTTTTTCCGTTGGTGCCGGTGACCCCCACTACCGTCAGGGCGTCACTGGGATGGTCATAGACCAACGCGGCAAGTTCGGCCAGTGCCACGCGGGCGTCACTGGTTCGAATCCAGGGAACCGCGACACCAGCGGGCGGGGTGTCTTCGGAGACGATGGCGACCGCACCCGCGGCAATTGCGGCATTGGCGAACGTCGTCCCGTCGACGCGCTGGCCCTTGATGGCGACAAACACGACTCCGGGCGCGGCGGCCCGCGAATCGTGCGTCACACCCACCACGTCCACCGAGTCGGCGCCGCCCTGGGTCACGGCGAAGCGCGCGTCGGGCGCCAGTGTTCGCGCCGCGGCGACGAGCGCGCCCAGCGTCATTGACGGCCCCCACTGGGCGGTGCGAGCAGAGGGCGATCGAGCTGCAGCCGCCCGACGCCGCCTGTCGAGATCGGTTCGCCGGGCTGCGGGCTTTGCGCGACCACCACGCCGACACCGAGTGAACGCACGGTCAACCCGAACTGCAGCAGGACGCGCGTGGCGTCACGAGCGCCAAGGCCCATGACATCAGGCATCAGCATCTGGCCGTTAATCTGGATCGCGCCGGAGTTGTCGCCGGGCATCTGCCCGGTGTACCGCGCCGGCAGCGCGGCGTTCGCCTGCACGACCAAGGGGGTGGTCGGGTTGATCGAAGGCGGAATCCCAAGGTGACGCATCGCCGCCTCGGAAAATTTCTGGAAGATCGGCGCCGCGACCACGCCGCCGTAGTAGCCCCCTGTGCGCGGGTCGTCCACCACCACCAACACAGCCAACGCGGGCCGGCGTGACGGCACAAACCCCGTGAATGATCCCACGTGATTGGACGAGGAATACTGGTTGTTGATGATCTTCTGCGCCGTACCCGTCTTGCCCGCGACCTGATAGCCGGCAATTTTCGCGGCCTTGGCGGTGCCATCGGTCACGACCCCTTCCATGATCGTTGTCAGCGCTGCGGCGGTCGAACTTGAAATCGCCTCTCGCAGTGCCTTGGGCGCAATTTCTTCGCGCACACCGTCACGAATGATCGCGCGCACGAGGCGTGGTTCGTACAGGGTGCCACCGTTGGCCACTGCCGCAGTGGCCGCGGCCATCTGCATAGGAGTCACGGCGATCTGGTACCCCATCGAGACGGAGGCCAGCCCGGACTCGCCCAAATTTTCGGGACGCCCGACAATGCCTCCACTCACGCCGCGGAAGTCCGGCGCGTGAATTTCGCCGAAGCCAAACCGTCGCACATACCGATTCAGCCGCTCTGCGCCAATCTTCCAGCCTGCGCGAATGGCCCCGACGTTGCTCGATTTCACGATGACGTCGTGAAACCTCATCTGCGCACCGTAGTAGTGCTCGTCGTGAATGGGATTCCGGCCTGGGAGTTTGATGAATCCCGGCGCTGTGTCGATCAGATCTTCGGGCGCGATCAATTTTTCTTCAATCGCTGCCGCCGCCGTCACGATCTTGAAGGTCGAACCCGGTTCATAGATCTCCTGCACCGCGCGGTTGCGACGCAGATCGGCGTCAAACGCGCCGGGGGTGTTGGGATTAAATGGCGGATAGTTCGCCAGCGCGAGAATTTCGCCGGTGAACGGATCGATCGCGATCAATGTGCCTGCGGCGGCGCGGTGCTTTTCGACACCCGCGCGCAGTTCCCGCTCAGCGATGTGCTGCAGGTACTTGTCGATGGTCAGTTCCAGGGAGGCGCCGGCGGTGGCCTCCAGCTCGACACGACTCTCCATCGAGTTGTGACGCGCGTCGGTCAGCATCAACACGCGGCCCTTTTTGCCGCGCACCGTCGAGTCGTAGGCCTGCTCGATGCCGCCCAGCCCATTGTTGTCGCGTCCGACAAAACCCAGGAGATGCGCGCCGAGTTGCTTGTTGGGGTAATACCGCCGCGACTCCTTGCGGATTTCCACCCCCGGCAACTTGAGGGACGCCACGCGGGCGCCGACACCCGGTGCCACACCGCGGCGCACGAACGCAAACGCGCCCTTGGCGTTGCTGATGGTGCGGATCAGCTCAGTGCGTTCCGCATCGGTACAGTCGCGAAACTCCTTGCACAGAGTGTCGATGGTTTTCGCCGCGTCCCGAACGACGCGTGGATTGACGGCGATCGTGTCCGCGTCCACCGAGAACGCGAGCACATCCCCGTTGCGGTCAAGCACGTCGCCACGTTTGGCGGCCGGCTCAAAGATGCGCATCTGCTGATCGTTGGCCTGCTCCAGATAGGCCGGGTGATAGACGACCTGAAGAAAGACGAGTCTCGCCTGGATGCCGGCGGGCCAGACCGCAAACGCCACACCGATGATCAGCAGCCGCCGACGAAATGCGCGACGCCACGTGGCTTCAAATGCCTCGTCGGGATGCTCCGGCGTCTGCAGCGGATCCAGGTCGGGGGTCGACATCACTGGTCTCCCGCTATCGCGCGTACGCGACGACAGCCTTCGGGGCTGCCGTCGCGGGAATACGTTCGACGAGCACGGTCTCTGCCGGCGTCGGGTACGCCATCTGCAATTCACGCATCGCCCGCCCCTCAACCATGTCGGGCGACCGCAGCGTGTCCACTTCCAGGCGCAGGCGACGATTGAGCGCCTCCTGCTCGGCGATTTCCTTCGTCATTTTTTCAATGCGGTACCCGTGATCGATCATCTGGTAGCGCTGCCAGGCGGAGAACAACAGCATGCCGACGACCAGCACACCGATCCCCAATCCGCGCACCAGCGCACGCCGCTGCTTTTGGTCAACACCGCGCACGATGGGATTGTTTCGGAGGTCTTTTTTGATGGCGTATTCAACGTCAATGCTCATGCAACCCTCTCCATCACTCTCAACCGTGCACTGCGAGCCCGGGGATTCCGGCCCGCTTCCTCATC
>JBKJTD010000209.1:0-2593 GCA_046590915.1 Vicinamibacterales bacterium | reverse complement strand
TCCGCGGGTGATCGCGTCGTGACCAGTCCTCCGGCCGCACTCGCGGATGGCCAGAAGGTGCGGTCATGACGCACGCCACCGGGATGGCCGGCCAACTGGCCGCCGCGTTCATCCGATCAAAACTCACGCCGCTCATCATCATTGCGTCGATGCTCCTTGGCATCTTTGCGGTGGTCGCGTTGCCACGCGAAGAGGAACCACAGATCGTCGTGCCGATGATCGACGTGTTCGTCGATCTGCCAGGCGCATCGCCGTCCGAGGTGGAGCAGCGCGTCACGCGTCCGCTTGAACAGCGCCTGTGGGAAGTGCCCGGCCTCGAATACCTGTATTCCACATCGAGCCCGGGCCGGTCGATGATCATCGCCCGTTTCCTTGTCGGAGAAGACGAAGAACGCGCCCTCGTGCGGCTCCGCCAGAAGCTCGACGCCAACGTCCACCTCCTGCCGGCCGGCGCGACACCGCCCCACGTGCAGGCGCGGTCGATTGACGATGTGCCGGTGATGGCATTCACGTTGTGGGGAGCCGGCTACGATGCCGCGCAACTCAGGCAACTTGGCGCCCAACTGCGCGACAGTCTCAAGGAAGTGCCCGACACCTCTGAAGTGACGCTCATTGGCGGACAAGGTCGTCAGGTCACTGTCGAGCTGGATCCACCGGCGCTTGAAGCGCGGGGCCTGGACCCCCTGCGCGTGCAGCAGGCCCTCATGCGCGCGAACGTCCGGAGCGCCTCTGTCGGCGTGGTTGCCGGCAACGACACCACGATTATTGAGGCCGGCAGCTGGCCCGGGACGATTGAGGCGTTGCGCGACGTGATCGTCGGCTCACCCGACGGCGTTCCCGTGCGGCTGGGAGATGTCGCCACAGTCACCGACGGCGGCGCTGAGCCCGCGCACTACGTGGCGTTTCATGCAGACGCCACCACGTCTCATCCCGCAGTCACACTCTCCATCGCCAAGCGCAAGGGCACGAATGCGATCGACCTGACTCATCGTCTCGACGAGAAGGTGGCGTCCCTGCGCGGCTACCTGCTTCCCGCCGACCTGAACGTGACCGTCACGCGCGACTACGGCGAATCTGCCGCCCACAAGTCGAATGAGTTGCTGTTCCACATGCTTCTGGCTGTGCTTTCGGTCTCAGCACTGATGTGGTGGGCGCTCGGGCGACGCGAATCGGTGGTGGTGCTGACCGCGATTCCGGTGACACTCGCGCTCACCCTGTTCGTCTTTTACCTCTACGGGTACACCCTCAATCGCATCACACTCTTTGCGCTGATCTTCTCCATCGGCATTCTGGTCGATGATGCGATTGTGGTGGTGGAGAACATCGTGCGCCACATCCGTATGGCGCGGGCGACAGTGGGAGACGCACTGGACCGCGTCGTCATCCGCGCCGTCGACGAGGTGGGCAATCCGACGATCCTCGCCACCCTGACTGTCGTCGCGGCCATTCTGCCGATGGCGTTTGTCGGCGGCCTGATGGGCCCGTACATGCGACCCATCCCGATCGGTGCCACTGCCGCGATGTTGTTTTCACTCGTCGTCGCGTTCATCGTCACGCCGTGGGCGGCGGTGCGCCTGCTGGGCAGCAACGCGGCGCATCATGACGAACGCGAAGACCGCATGACACGGTGGTATCGCGTCTTCATGCGCCGGTTGATCGAGGATGGACGCGCGCGTTGGACGTTCCTGATTGGTGTGGCCGTGCTGCTGGTCGGATCGCTGGCCTTCGTGCCGCTTGGCTGGGTGGAAGTGAAGATGCTGCCGTTCGACAACAAGAGCGAGCTGCAGATCATGGTGCGCACGCCGGATTCCACGCCGCTGGAAGCCACCGCGCGTGTGGCCGCAGCCATTGCGGAAGCCAGTCTGGCGGACCCGGCGGTGATCGGTGCCCAGAGTTACGTCGGTACGGCATCGCCGTACACGTTCAACGGTCTGGTGCGGCACTACTTCCTGCGGCAGACAGCCAATCTCGCCGACGTACAGGTCCAGCTGCTGCCCAAGGACGACCGGTCCGATCAGAGTCATGCGGTGGCCACCCGGCTGCGCGAGCGGTTGTTGCCGGTGGCGGTCGGACTCGGCGCAGAAATTCAGGTGGTCGAGGTGCCGCCGGGCCCACCCGTGCTGCAGACGCTTGTGGCCGAAGTGTATGGACCCGAGGGAGCTGCACGTCAGGCCCTCGCGAAACAGGTGCGCGGGGTGTTCGAGGCGACACCCGGCGTGGTGGACGTGGACTGGTATGTCGAAACCGATCGTCGCAAAGTGCAGCTCACCGTTGATCCCGACAGGGCCGCTTCGTCAGGCATCTCAGCGACCGAAGTGGCGGCCGTCGTGCAGATGGCCGCCGGCGGTGCGCCAGCCGGGTTGTTGCGGGACCCGCGTGCGCGCGAGGCCGTGCCGGTGATGCTGCGGCTGCCCAAGTCCCAGCGGTCATCGGTGGAGGATCTGGTGTCCGTGCGCCTGCAGGGCGGTCTCGGAGCCGTGTCAGTGGGCGAGTTGACGCAACCACGCACGTCCATCGAGGAACCGAGCATTTATCACAAGAACCTGTTGCCGGTGACCTACGTGACCGGTGATGTCGCCGGCGTGGTTGAGAG
>JBKJTD010000047.1:0-4808 GCA_046590915.1 Vicinamibacterales bacterium | reverse complement strand
CTGCAACAGGCCTTTGCAGGTGAGAAGGAACTCAAGGTGCTCGGCCGTGAACAGCACTTCTTCGCCGACTACGCGGCCAGGCAGCGTGAGGCACTCTCGATCAGCTACCTCGGTGCTGCGATCGACAGCGTGCCCGCCGTGGTGATTCAGACCGTGCTGGTGTGCGGCGGGTTGGGCTTGGTTGCCGCACTGACAGCCTCCGGCCACACGGGCGTGCAGACCCTGCCGATTGCGGCCCTGTTTGGGTATGTCGGTTTGCGGCTCGTGCCGATGGCCACCAGCGTCGTGACGACGATCAATCACATTCGGAGCAGCCGGGCCGGCGTCGACGAACTGTACGATGACTTCACCGCACTCGCGTCGGCAACCGACGTGCCCACCATGCCTTCGATCGCGTTCACCGACTCGATTGTGTTGGACGCGGTGTCGTACACCTATCCGTCGGCGGCGACGTCAGCCATAGCCAATATCTCGCTCACCATTCACCGCGGCGAATCGCTTGGCATCATCGGGCCGACAGGTGCGGGCAAGAGCACCCTGGTGGACGTGATCCTTGGCCTTCTGCCGCCCACGCAGGGGCGCGTCACGGTCGACGGTATCGACCTGTCACGGTCCTCGGCTCCGTGGAAACGCCGGGTCGGATACGTCCCCCAGTCCGTGTATCTGATCGACGATTCACTGCAACGCAACATCGCATTGGGCATCGCGGATGCAGACGTTGATCCGGTGCGCATTCGTGCGGCGGTCACTGCCGCCCAGTTGAACGAGTTTGTCGCCGAGCTCCCCAACGGCCTGCAGACGCACGTGGGCGAACGCGGGATCCGCCTGTCGGGCGGAGAACGTCAGCGAGTGGCTATCGCCCGCGCGCTCTACCACGACCCCGATGTCCTCATCTTCGACGAAGCGACCGCGTCACTCGACGTGCAGACCGAGGCCGACATCACCCGCACGATCATGGCGCTGCATGGTGCCAAGACCGTCATCGTCATTGCGCATCGACTCAGCAGCGTCGCGGCGTGCGACCGGTTGGTCTGGCTGACCGCCGGCCGCATCGTCGACGTGGGGTCCTTTGAAGACCTTCAGCGGCGGCGGACCGACTTCAAGGCTCTCGTCAATCTGGCCACGCCCCAGCCGATCACCCAGGCACCGTAGACATACAGACGACGCAGCCAATCCGGCCCCACGACATCAGGTCGCGGCACGGTCCCCAGCTGCCCGGCGACCCATGGATGCATCACCGCTGGGTGCGTTCCGGTAAACACGCGCAGATGCCTGCGGTCGGCATAGACGAGATCTGGATCCATGTCCGCCCGCAACCCGTATCGATCACGCCAGGACTCGTCGTAGTACAACGTTTCCAGATTGCGCTGTTTGTCCAGCATCTGCCGTGGTGGCAATGCGCGCCCATAGTGGTACACGCGCGCTGACAGACGCCGGCGCCTCGGTTGCCGCCACCCGTTCTGCCCGTTCACCATGAACGCACACGCGTCACCCACGGACTCAATTCCGACGCCCGTGCGGACGATGCGTGTGGCACGTCGATACCAATGCCTCGGATCATCCTTGTACGTCTGGCAGGAGCTGTAAAAATGGTAGTAAAGCAGGCTGAACGCTTCTGTTCGTGTGGCCTGGGCCTGCTCGATGGCCCTTCTCACCACGGGCATGTCGACCTCGTGGAGCGCCTCGTCCGCCTGCAGGTAGATGGCCCAGTCTCCCTGACACCGCGCCAGGGCCTTGTTGGTCTCTTCGGACAACATCAGGCCGTCGTGTCTCGTCATGTCCCACGTACTCCGGAACACGACAATCTTCGGGTCGTTGAGGCTCTGAACGGCCTCCAAGGTGCCGTCATCGCCGTCGCCCACATTGACAATCAACTCGTCCACCAACGGCAATAACGACTGCAGGGATTCCTGAATGGGATACCCGAGACGACACACCTGACGCGCAATCGTAAACCCGGAAATCCGCACGGGCGGACGATATCATTGGCCGGTGATTCGAACGATGGCTCGCTGTATGCGTCGCGCCGTTCAGGGGCGTGGCACACCGCAGGCGGACAAGCTGTTGTGCACGTTCACAAACAACAAGTCGGCTTGATCGCCGTCCTCGGACGGGACCTCGGCGAAGAGTCGAAACCCAAGCGACTCCACACTCGCACGCTCGATACGCGGCAGGCGGATCCGGAGGAAGAGACACCCGGCCGTGTACGCATCGAGACTTTGCAAGGCATCAAGGTTCGACGATTGGTGGTCGATGGCGATCAGGTGAAGGGGTTCGTCCCCGAGGTCGAACTGCCGCACCAACGTCGACAGCCGGTACCTGGGCACAGTCGGGTCCTCCGACGCCGTTGAGACCTGAGCCATGGCAAATTCCCCGTAGTGCAGATAGCGCGGATGCTCCGCGGCACTGATGGCGATGGACACAATCGGTCGGAGTGGCATCGCCTCGACGAGCCCTCGCACCGTGTCGTCCCGCAGCCCGCCCACATCCACCAGCGTGATCCGGGGCGTCTCGATCCGGCTCAGCGCCCACCCCACCCACCGCAGCGCAGTCAACGCGTCCGGGACGTCGTACACCGTGCCCGGCTCCTGCCACCATCGCTGCCATTTTTCAGCGATGTCCCGATCGACCGGTGCAGCGAGCTCCTGACGACGCCGTTCGAGTCGGTCGGCCCGCCACTGGCGGACACGTGCGCGCGCCGTCTTTCTGGCGCGGTTCACCGCAGCCAGCGGCAGCGACGTGCGGACCGCAGATCCGAGTGCTCTTCTGGCGGACGTGCGCATCCGGACATGCCAGGGCTGGGGCGGCAACGGCGGGCTCAGGCGCGACGCCTTCTCCGCCCGCCACGCGCGCGCACGATCCGAATCAGCCCGGTCACTGAAGTAGGGAGAGTCGGTCGGCAGATCGCGGAGGTCCTGCCGTCGAACCCACAACGGGTGGGTGAGATCAAATCGCCGCGCCAACTCGTCTCGAGACACGGCGTAGGACTGCGTCGCCTTGCGGGCTGGGACACCAAACGGCCGATGCGTGGAGTACGCCCCCTTTTTCAGCCTTCGGAAGGACGCGTACCTCGCGGTGTCGGCGACGGACGCCAGGTACAGATCCTCTGCGCGACAGTAGAGGTATTCGCGTTCAGCTCGACGACTTTCCAGGTTCATGACCTCCACGCCGTTGCTCTGCAGCACGTGGCCGGGATAGAGGTCGGCGGCCAACGAGCACAACAGGCTCTGCGAGTAACACTCCGAGTACCGGTCCAACAGATCGCAGTACGGCAACAGCGTGTGCACCGCCTCACGATGGAAGGCATTCACCAGCGCATCAAAAAACCGGATGCCCTGAACCGGCTGCGTCACATCGAGCCCACCGCCCTGCAACTGCCACATGTACCTGGCCACGCCGACGGCCGGCTCATAGTCGAGGAGAAAGGCCTCAAACGCCCGCCACCCATTGCCGCCTCGCCCCGGCCTCGCATACATCTCCACGTCGTCATCCACGAAGATGGAGTACTCGTAGTCGGTGCCTGTGATTTCCTTGTAGAGCCGGTTGCGCCCTTCTGTCCACGAACTGTGTGGATAAAACACGGCACGCGGATCCGTAGACCGCGTCTTCCACGAGAGGAAGCGGACATCGCTGTCGTCAGACTCGAGCGTGCGCAAGTGGCGGGGCAGCTCGCCTTCCACCTGCGCCAGATACAGGAACCGCTTCTTCGCCACGGGCATTGGTATGATACCGGACCTGAGATCGATGTCCCTGCCCGTGTTCGTGATCAGTCTGCCGCAGTCACATGAGCGACGGCACCGGATCGCGCGTACGACGGCGGTGCTCAGCGACGCCGTGACGATCGTGGATGCAATCGACGGTGACACGCTGGGTGAGCTGCCCGTGCTCTCGGTGCACCAGCCTCATCTGGGCCGGGCGCTGACCCCTGGAGAAGTGGGCTGCCTCGAAAGCCACCTGATGGTCCTCGAGCGGGTCGTCGCCGACAATCTGGCCCTGGCCTGCATCTGCGAGGACGATATTCGCTTCAGCGCCGACAGCGACGAGGTGCTCCGCACGCTGACCCGCCGTGTGGCCGCCGGTGTGCAGGAGCCGTGGGACGTGCTGTTGCTGGGGCATCACTCCGCCAGGCGTTCGCCTGAGGTTGGTGTGATCACCTCATGGTGGTCAGCACCGCTCACCGCGCATCGGCGAATCGCGCGAGTCACGGAGTTTCCCATGGGCGCCTACGCGTATGTGGTGACTCGTCGAGGTGCACAGCGATTGCTGGCGCTCGCGCGACCACTCCGGATGCCGATGGACTGGGTCACTGGGTATTCACCAGTCGCCGGCGCGCGGCTCTATGCCGTTACGCCGCCGTGCGTCACGCCAGACGCCGACGTGCGCGGCCCATCGACGATCGGCGGACGCCCCCCTCTCGGCCCGCCCCACGCGGCGACCGGCCTGAAGGCCGCTGCGGGACGATGGGCCCTGCAAGCGCGCCGGCTCGGACTCTGGCCCACCAGCTACGCGCGGCGATATTAGAGGCCCGTGCCGTCTGACGGAATGCCCAGTAGATCGAAGTGCCGGTGCACACGCATGTCCTGTGGCCCGAGTTCCCGAAGGGTGTCGACGCCTGACCCGCCAGCCACGCCCGTCCATGGACCGTAGCCAGCCAGGCTGAATACCCGATAGTTGTGCACTGCGAGTGCGTCGAACAGTTCCGCACGCTCCTCATCGTTCAACTCTGAGAAACACTCCGCCACCACAGTTGGACGATGAGGAGCGTGCGGAACTGTTCGACGCACTCGCAGTGCACAACTATCGGGTAT
>JBKJTD010000003.1:0-3495 GCA_046590915.1 Vicinamibacterales bacterium | reverse complement strand
CTGACGTTCTCCTTCCACGACAACCTCCGCACTGCCCCGCCCGCGCAGCGGCAGCCGGCCACGGGCGTGCAGGGCAACCCGCCGAACGTGCCGACGAACCTGGTTCCGCAGGATCGCGCGTACTTCGAATTCGTCAGTCAGCGATTCAACGAGATGACGGGACTGCGAGGCACCGGCGCGGAAAATGAAGCCGGTTCATTCGCGCAGTTTGTCTATTACCAGATGGGCTTGCCGTCGTTCACCACACCGGTGTGGACGTTGCCGGCTCCGGCGGCAGCGGGCGGTACCGCGGCAGGCGCGGCCACTGCGAGCCGGGACGCGCGGTGGCTCTCCTACTTCGACGCCGCCAAGGTGAACGGGTTCGTCAACTGGACGCCGGCGAAACATCCGACGCTGGGTGATGTGGAGGTCGGCGGCTTTGTGCCCAATGCCCGTGTGAATCCGCCGGCGGTTGAGGTTCCGGCGCTCACGAAGTCCCACGCCGACTTCGCGGTCTGGCTGGGTCAGCAGTTGCCGAAGGTCGAACTGGCGGACACCAGGGTCGTCGCCAAAGGCGACGGCGTGTTCGAGGTCACCACCACCGTGGTGAACGAGCGATATTTCCCGACGCAGATGGTGATGGGTGCCCGTGTGCGCTTCAATCGACCCATCACGGTTCGTCTGATGCCGGCCGCGGGGATGACGGTGCTCTCCGGCAACACGCAGCAGCAGACGCCACGCATCGATGGCATGGGCGGTCGTCAGACCTACACCTGGCTGGTGCAGGCCGCCGCCGGTACCACCACCCGCATTGAGGTGCACGCCGAACGCGCCGGCGGCCTCCTCTCTTCCCCTGTGACGTTGCGTTAAGGAACTTGTGACCATGACCACTTCCCTCTCTCGTCTCATGCGAACGGCGCTGGTTGCGCTGGGCGCGGTCATCCTGTCGACTCCGGCGTCCGCGCAGATCTTCGCCAAGCCGGATCGCGAACCCAAGGTGAACCTGCGGTTCGACCGGTACTACGACCACGCGGCCATCACCGACGCGGTGCAGCGACTGCAGAAGGCGTATCCGAAGTTCCTGACGCTGCAGAGTCTCGGCAAGTCGGTCGAGGGTCGCGATATCTGGATCGTGATCGTCAACAACCCGGACACCGGTGCGCACACGACCAAGGCCGCGTTCTGGGCCGACGCCAACATCCACGGCAACGAGATCCAGGGCTCGGAGGTCAACCTCTACATGCTCTGGTTCCTCATGGAAAACTACGACGCGTTGCCTGCGGTGAAGGCCCTGGTCGACCGTCGCACCTTCTACATCGTCCCCACCATGAATCCTGACGGACGGGACAATTTCCTGAAGACCGGTGGTCCGTCACGCTCGGGCATGAAGCCCAACGACAACGACGGCGACGGCCGATTGTCGGAGGACATCCCTGACGATCTGAATGGGGACGGCGAAATCCATCAGATGCGCAAACACGTGCCTGGCCAGGGGACACACGTCATCAGTCCGGTGGATCCGCGGTTGATGGTGATCGCGCCCGCGGGCACCCGCGGCGACTACATCATGCTTGGGACCGAAGGCCGAGACATCGACGGCGACGGCCGCCGGGGTGAAGATCCCAAGGGCGGGTACGACATGAACCGCGACTTCCCGTCTGATTGGCAGCCCAATCACATTCAGGGCGGCGCCAACCGGTATCCGTTCAGCTGGCCCGAGACGCGCGCGGTTGGCGAGTGGCTCAAGGGCCATCCGAACATTGCGGCCGTACAGTCGTGGCACAACAGCGGCGGCATGATTCTTCGCGGTCCGGGCTCGGAACATTACAAGCGCACCGGCAACTACACCAATCGCGACAACGCGACGTATGACTACCTCGGCACACGGGGCGCGCTCATCCTTCCCTACTACCGGTACATGACCGTCTGGCGTGACCTCTATACCGTGTACGGCGGCACGCTCGACTGGGCGCACGACGCGCTGGGCGCCGTGGCGTTCACCAATGAGCTGTGGTCGAACAATCAGATGTACAGCGAAGCGTGGAAGCCGGATGGTCCCGTGCCGCAGGAAATGCAGCAGCTGTTCTTCAACGACAAACTCGGCATGGGCGCCTGGTGGAAGGACTGGACGGCGTTCAAACATCCCGAACTGGGCGACGTCGAGATCGGTGGATTTTCGAAGTGGTTCGGCCGCACGACGCCGCCCTTCATGCTGCAGGAACTGGCGCACCGCAACACGATGTTTGCGCTCTTCCACGCCGATGAAATGCCCCTGCTGGAATTTGGTGACGTGACGGTCACCAAACTCGCGGGCAACACGTGGCGCGTCACCGCGGAGATGAAAAACACACGGGCAATCCCGACCCGTATCGAGGCCGCCGAGATCTACAACTCAGGCCGCCCTGACTCGTTCACGTTGACCGGGGCAACCGTGCAAGCCGGAGGCCTCACGACCGGTGCACAGGGAGAGATGTTTACTCCACAAGCCGCGACGCCTCAGCGCGTGGAGCTGCGCAGCGGCATCGCCGGCCGCAGCCGTGCGTCCGCCACCTGGATTGTGACCGGCACCGGGTCGGTCACGCTGGAGTACTCGTCGATCAAGGGCGGTCTTCACAGACGCACCGTTGAATTGCGCTAGGTGCGCTCCCCAATGAGGCAATGAGGCAATGAATGCAGCGTGACGCAACGCTCTTCATTGCCCCATTGGCCCACTGCCCCATTGGCTCATTGAGTACGAATGGGCGTAATTTTGAACCGTTCGACAATCGGCAGCCCGGCTTCGAAGTCGAAGAACGTCACTTCTTTCAGTCGACGCAGCGTCTGCTGGTAGCCGCGGTAGGCGTTGAGCAGGTTGTTGGAGGTCGTAGACTCCCGCGACAGCGCCTGCATAAGGTCTGACAGGCCCACTTCGCCCGCGCGATAGCGACCGACGGTCGTCTCCGTCAATTCGTGCGCCAGACGCAACGTGTCCACCATCGTCTGCGTCCGCCGGCTGTAGTCGTCGAGACTGCTGACCAGGTTGCGAATCTCGGTTTCGATTTCCGACAGCGCCTGCACTTCGGACAGGTGCGCGCGATCGAGTGAGAACTGCTGTGCCTGGATGCGATGTCGGCGTTGCCCCCAGTCCCAGATGGGCACGGTCGCAGTCAACTCGACGGTGTAGCTGTTCCGAGGTTCGCCCCACAGGTTCTGAAAACGGGGGTCCTGCATCTCACGACCGTAGGTCAAGCCGAGGTTCATCCTGAATGCGTTGTTGCCCCTGGTCTCGTCGAGGCGAATTTCGTTCTCGCGTGTCGCAATCGACAACTGGCGCATGCGCGGGGTCAGGGTGGAGGCGAGACGAATAGCCTCCGCCGGATCGATCATGATCGCGGCGACAGCCAAGCTGGACGTGACGGTTACGGGCGTCGTGGGCGGCATCTGCAGACGCTGCTTGATCGTCTGCTCGCGATTGCGAAGATTGTTGGTCGACTGGCTCTCGGCTTCCTTCGCGTTGGCCAGTTCGACGCGCAACAG
>JBKJTD010000004.1:0-3190 GCA_046590915.1 Vicinamibacterales bacterium | reverse complement strand
GCGCTGGCCCGGGGCGCGAGTGGGGCGTTCTTGGACGGTGGCCTGCGGAGTTTGCCGAGACGACCACCGGGCTGTGAAAGATGGGGTGCATCCACGGCCCCCAGGCTCGCGGCTGCGATGACGTCGCCGCACGCGAGCGCGTCGGTTGCACTGGTTCAAAGGAAGCTTGGCGCTACGGGCACTGCGGCGACCCCGGG
Source organism: Vicinamibacterales bacterium (assembly GCA_046590915.1). GTDB lineage: Bacteria > Acidobacteriota > Vicinamibacteria > Vicinamibacterales > SCN-69-37 > SYFT01. Next base: position 2,993 of record JBKJTD010000004.1, on the reverse strand, counting down.
CCCCTAGCCGAGCACGAGGCAGCGTTCACGGCTGCCCAGCAGACCGTCCCAGCAGGGGCTGCAAATCACATAGAACGAGTTTTCGTCAGGCCCAGGGGGTTCATTCTCAGGTGCCTTGGGGCTCCTACTGCGGAGGACTCGGCAGCGTCAACAGCGGCAATCCCATCAGTTCGAGGCAACACTGAACCCCGTCAGCGCCTCAAAACAAGCGCGTGACTTTCCACCAGCATCGGCTCGACTGTCGATTGAAACTGTAAAGGGAGTGGGCAGCCTGCCGGCTGGCAGCGCTGATGGTTCAACGCCTGGCTGCGCGAGGCATCTTCGCAGAGCTTGCAGATCCGTTACCCGTGAGTCACCGAGCGTATCGGTATCACGATAAGTCAGCGCCAGAGCTATTCTTGCTGATGTGGACGAGGCCTGTGGCGCCTCCGACCTAGTGGGCAGACTGCTGGGCGCACTTTCGCATGCCAACAATAAAGCGCTTAGGGGCAACAATAGAGTTGCGGGCCAAGCGCGCATCGTTTCACCAGCCGGTCAGATGAAGGTAAGCAACACCATCATGGGGAGCTGAGGGTACCACTTCGTCGCGAGTATAGAGCCAGCGGTGGCAATGTCACTGGCCACCTGGGGTCGTCGCGCTTGGGCAACAACTGTTCGCCCCCTAGTGCCTTCACCGGCCAACATCAGAGAGGCGGGAAGCAGGCAATGGGGCACACCGAATTGCCCTAGTAATGCACGCTACGTGGAAGCAAAGTGGGCGAAGTTCAGCGAACGAAGCCGTTTCGAGGCAAGGTGCGACTCCATCAGCCCTGAGCTAGCGGGAGAACTGCGCATGATGACACGACGGCGATCAATATCGCTTTGGGCAGTTGCGACGGTGGCATCGCTGCCTCTAAGTTTACAAGCGGCAGTCGCCAGGGCCGAGGATAGCCCTTCTGAACTCAAAGTCCCGGACGTTCCGAATATCGCCGCAGCGATGAGCGAGCGTCTACACGGAGATCCAGCATTCGCGGGCCTGGAGTTGATCGAAGGTGGCAAAATTCGAGTCCACGCCACTGATCAGTCATCAACTGCCGAACTGCGCTTACTCGACGGTATTCCAGCTGCGTTAGTCGAGTTCGTTCCGGCCAAGTTCCGGCTTAGTGACCTGACGGCACAGCAACTGCGTGTTCGTGAGGCGGCCTTTGCCTTGGACGCCGCAGGAATCAAGTTGGCCCACTGGGGACCAGACATCGCATCAAATTCTCTTCGAATCGGAGTGGTCGGTCCTACGGCTGACATCGAAAGGGTATTGCGGTCACGCTTCGGACCCGAGATTTCTGTCATCGCAGCGGAGCGCCCGGAAATTGTTAGCGCCAGTCGCCTCGACGATATATCCCCCTTCAACGGAGGGGTGATAATCGCGACCGATCTCACTGACTGCAGCGGTGGCCCGACAGTCAAGAACGCGGCCGGGCGACGGTTTATGATCACGGCTGGACATTGTTACCTGAACGGGCTGGGCAGCTTTCCAAAGACTGCGCGAACATTCCCTACGTATAACGATAGCCGGGTTATCTCGGCTCCTGGCGAATGGATGGGCTACGCAGCAGCCGAGCGCGTAAACGGGGGATATGACCTTGCGACTATTGAGACACCCGTTAGTAAACTCAATTGGCGGAGCGGGCCAATCGCGGCAACCGCGCCGAAGGCCAACCAAGTAGGCGCGGAGACCTCGGTACTTGGGGGAAGCGTCTGCGCTTCCGGTGCGCCGAGTGGAGAGCAGTGCGGGGCGATTGTTTCCGCTGTCAAGCAGGACATATTTAGTTTTGATACGAGAGTACACATCAACATGTCGGCTGCGCAGCGCGGTTGCTGTATCGGAGTTGTGGGAAAGGGCGACAGCGGAGGTCCAGTCTATAGAGTCAATAGCGTAGGGGGTCTAGTCATCAATGGCTTCATTGTCGCGCGCGATCGCACAGGCGGAAGCGCGGCGCAGATGGCGTGTGGGAACGGCGACCAGTACATGCGCGACAATGACGAATTTGCCTCGTACTGCACTGGCACGGTGTGGTACCACGACATGCCAAGCGTGCTAGCACACACTCAGTTGTCACTCGTAGTGAGCTAGTGGCTTAAACGACGGCTGTGTTTTCGCGGCAACTCACAACCCCGGCCTGGTTGCGGTGCCGCCCGCTAGGCGGGCTCATGTCGAAGGGCCATCACGTCATCACGTTGTCGTTGGCTCATTCCTGCCGACCATGTAACCGATGGCCGTCGCCAGGAGCGGGAGCAAAGACGAGACAATGAAAATCTGCCCCAGGTCCTTCGTCTGCGTCACCCACTCGGCTCGCGCCTGTGACCAAAGCTCCAGAGCCTCAGGACCGGGGAGCTGCTCCTGTGTACAGGCGACGGAATCACTCGGCTCCTCAGCGCTTGCCGAGGCGGTGGTCGGACACCCCCTCAGGTCCTTGAAGTCGCTGAATTGGGGATAGGTCCAGAAGGAGAAGACGGTGAAGATGAGGAGGGCGAGACCAACGAACGGAACGAGCCAGATGAGGATGGACCGCCCGACCTTGATCCTCGCATCGGACGAGTCTCCGACCTCCCGGTTCTCAATCTCAGCCAGCGTGATCTGGTCGCGTCGGTCGTCGGGGGCCGGCATGTAGGCCCCGACGCCCTTCTCGACTTCGGACAAGGTGACTCGGTCCGGAGCCACCCAGCCCTCCTGCCTCGCTGGCGCAGGAGGGGGGGTAGACGTGGGCGCGGCGCCACCACCTCGACGCTCCGCTCCACCTTCGGCGCTCATGACCGTTCGTCAGATGGCGCCGTGGAAGACGATGACCTTCTCCTCATCGCCCTTGCGGACGATCACTTCCCCGGCGCCGCCGGCTGTCTCTTTTTCCAGGTAGCTCAGCAGCGCAAGGGCACGGCGAATGACCTGTGCCTTCGGCACGGACTGTTCCTCGGCGAGTTCGGTTACGATTTGGTCCAGCTTTGGGCTGAGTTCGACC
>JBKJTD010000456.1:0-6673 GCA_046590915.1 Vicinamibacterales bacterium | reverse complement strand
CTCGAGGGCGAGTGCAACTTCACCACCCCGAACATGAATCACTACGCGGCGTGTGAGGCGTCGGTGGCCTTGCGCCTGGCGCGCGATGCCGGCAAGGCTGATGAGATGGAGCAGTGGTTGTTTGACAATCAGGCGCGTCTTACGACCGAGGTGGTGAAAGAGGGGTACACGACCGTCACCGGCCTGAACAATTTCACAGAGCGATATTCCGCGACGTTGGCCGGCGTCCGCCAGGACGTGTCCGATGGCGCAGCACTGCAGATCGGCCAGACCCCAACCTATTTCATCAACGGCGTGAAGGTGCTCGGCAACATCCAGCCCAAGTGGCTGGAAGCGATCGTCGAACATGAGTTGAAGAAATCCACTCCCCAGTAGCGCATGTGGTCCTAGGCATCCTACGGCTTGACGAACTGACCAAGGAGTTCGCCACCGGGTTCCTGGGGCGAGGTCGGCATCGTGCGCTTGATGGCCTGTCGTGTGAGCTCGCCCGCGGAGAAGTCTTCGGCCTGCTGGGCCCCAACGGCGCGGGCAAGTCCACCACTCTCAAGCTGATCACGGGACTGCTGCATCCCACGTCCGGGCGGGTCACGATGTTTGATCGTGATCCACGTGACCCGCGCGCGCGGCAGCAGACCGGCTTTTTGCCCGAACATCCCACGTTCTACGACCACCTGACCGGAGAGGAGTTACTCGCGTATTTCGCAGGACTGTGCGGCTTGGCCGGCGCCGAGCTTCGGCAACGCGTCGACGACACACTCACACGCGTCGGGCTGGGCGCAGAGCGACAACGCGCCGTCCGTCAATATTCCAAGGGGATGGTGCAGCGCCTGGGACTGGCGCAGGCGATCGTGAATCGGCCGTCGCTCATCATTCTGGATGAACCCATGTCGGGCCTCGACCCGCTTGGGCGGCGCGACGTGCGTGAGCTGATCATCGAGTTGCGCGATCAGGGCAGCACGGTGCTGTTCAGTTCGCACATCCTTTCGGATGCCGAGATGCTGTGCAGTCGCGTGGCCATTCTCCATCGCGGGCGCCTCGTGGCCGCCGGCACGACCACGGACCTCACCAGTGACCACACCCGGGGATGGGAAGTCACTGCCACGCAGCTGACGCCGGCCGCCGTCTCAGCGCTTCAACCGCACATCATGCGCGCGACCCGAATCACGCACGGGCGATACACATTTGAGCTGTCGGCGACGCAGCGGCCTGAACCGGTGGTCGCGCAGATCGCCGCGTCGGGAGGCGCGCTTGAGTCGGTCACGCCGCTCAGGGCGACACTCGAAGACGTGTTCATGGAGCGTGTGTCATGACTCGCGTTTCACTCGTCGCCTGGCATGTGTTCAAGGAGAGTGTGCGCGACCGCGTGCTCTTTGCCATCGCGGCTTTTGCCATCGTGCTCGTCGCGGCGTCCGTGCTCATTGGACAGATCACGGCCGGTCAGGATATTCGCATCATCAAGAACCTGGCGCTGGCCACCATCGAATTGTCGGGCGTGCTGATGGCCGTGTTTATCGGGGTGGGTCTTGTCGCCCGCGAGATTGAGCGCCGCAGCATCTACAGCCTGCTGGCCAAGCCGCTGCATCGGTGGGAGTTTGTGGTGGGCAAATATCTCGGGCTGTGCGGCACGTTGTTGGTTAACGTGGCGCTCATGTCGGTCGCGCTGTTTGTGGTGCTGCTGTACCTCCAGATGACCATGCCGGCTGGAGTGGTGCAGGCGTCGCCTGTGCCGCCGCTCGATCCGGCGCTGGGCAAGGCGCTGGTGCTCATCGCTGCTGAACTGGTGCTCCTCACGGCAGTCGCCTTGCTGGTCTCCACGTTCTCCTCGAGCGGCGTGATGTCGGCCGTGCTGACGCTCGGGATCTGGGTGATCGGCCTGCTCAGTGAGGACCTGCGCGGGTTTTCAAATATTGCCACCTCTCCGGTCGTGGCGTGGGTGGTCCAGGCGGTGGGCACTCTCGCACCGGCGTTTTCCGCGTTTGATATCAAGGCGGCAGTCGTCAATGGGCGCCCTCCAGTCGCCTGGGGGTATGTCGGCCTGACGGTGTTGTATGCCGTGACCTACGCGGGTGCGCTTGTGGGTGCGGCCGTCGCCGTGTTCTCGCGGCGGGAGTTTACGTGACGGCGATGGTGCGCTCAATCGCGGCCGTGGCTCTGGTTGTGGCGACCATTGCTGCAGCAGCGGCGACGTTGTCGGCGCGCGATCGCTGGTATCCGAGAACCGTGTCCGACACACGCGAGCTGTACGTCACCTCGGGCGACACCATCGGCAGACTGGCACTCGGGTTTGATGCGGTGCTCGCGGATGTGTATTGGATTCGTGCCGTCCAGCATTACGGACGGGACCGCCGATCACCCAAGTACGAGGACCGGTACGCGCTGCTCGCGCCTCTGATCGACATCACCACTTCGCTCGATCCGTATTTCACAACGGCGTATGTCTTCGGCGCCCTGTTTCTGGCCGAGCCGCTGCCCAACGGTCCCAATCAGTTCGACGCAGCCACGACCCTGCTCGAGAAGGGACTGCGCGCCGAGCCGCTGGCGTGGCGGTATGTGCAGTACCTGGGGTTTCTCCACTATTGGCACGCCCGCGACAAACAGGCTGCCGCGCGGGAGTTCGAACGCGCCGCGACGATTCCAGGCGCGCCCGTCTGGCTCAAGCCGCTTGCCGCGCAGATGTTTGCCGATGGCGGCGATCGTGACGCCGCACGTGCGCTGCTGCAGACACTCGCCACACACGAAGCGCCGTGGATTCGGGAGCTGGCGCAACGCCGGCTGCGCGAGCTTGGCCCCTCATGACCACGCCTGAGATTCTTGTGGCCGGACTGTTCGGCCTGATGGTGGGCAGTTTCCTCAACGTCTGCATCGCGCGTCTTCCCAACGGTGGCTCGATCGTCTCGCCACCCTCCACCTGTCCCAGGTGCGGCCGCCTGATCCACTGGCGCGACAACATTCCCATCGTGAGCTACGTGATCCTCGGGGGCAAGTGCCGCGCGTGCAGTCTGCCGATCAGCGTGCGGTACCCGCTGGTCGAGGCGACGACAGCACTCTTGTTCATGCTGCAGGCGATGGCCGAACCTGCGCCCGGTGTGCCTCTGGCGTCGCGACTGGTGTTCACCGCGCTTCTGGTGGCGCTGGCGGTGACCGACGCTGAGACCTTTCGATTGCCGAATCCTCTGACGCTCGGAGGACTGGTCGCGGGGATCGCCTTTGCGCTGTTCACCTCCCCGGGTATCACCGATGCCGTCATTGGCGCGGCCCTGGGGGCCGGCATCCTCCTGCTGATTCGATGGGGATGGCTGCGCGCGACGGGCAAAGACGCGATGGGGCTCGGCGACGTGAAGATGTTGGCGATGATTGGCGCGTTCCTGGGCTGGCAGCAGGTGTTTGTGGTGTTGCTGCTGTCGACGCTGGCGGGCGCACTGGTGGGCGTTGGTCTGACCATGGCGGGCCGGGGTTCGATGGGCACCAAGTTGCCGTTTGGTGTCTTCCTCGCCATTGCCGCACTCGTCGCGTCGCTTGTGGGAGAGTCGCTGCTCTCGTGGTATCTCGGTCTGCTGGTGGTATGAGGCGTCTGCGCGCACCTCGCGTTTTGCGACAGATTTGGTCGACACGAACGGGAAAAAATCTCCACGCTCGTGTCAGTTCGGCCCGAAAGCCAGTGTCCGGGATGGTCCCGGAGTTGCAATAAGGTCTGACATGCGAGGCTGCAGCGATTCTGGCGTTACGCTGATCGAAGTGTTGGTGTCGATGGCCGTCGCTTCGATCACGCTGGTGGGAACCGCGGGTCTGCTCGCCACGAGTGCACGTGCAGTCGTTGAGAGTGAGCTGGAGACGACGGCGGTGTGGGTGGCGAGCCGGACCATCGAGCAATGGCGGTCGCAGGCCACGCCACCTCCAGACGGGACCCAGGCACTCGATCGCGATGGTGCGCCGACCGTGGGTGCCGGCCTGCTTGAGGCCTCGTGGACGGCACGTCCCGACCCTGACGGAGCCTCCTCGTGGCGGGTGACAGCCACCGTGACCAGCCCGCGTCTACGCAGCGCGATCACCGCCGAGGCGGTCGTGCAGAGGGTCATTCCGTGACCACTCCGCCGAGCGGCAACACCGGGCACACACTGCTGGAGGTCGTGGTCGCACTCGGGCTGATGCTGCTGGTGGTCGCCGGTGTGATCACCCTCGTCATGCAGACGAGCCACCTTGCGCGTGTGCAACCGGAGCGATTCGAGTTGCACCAGCGAGCTCGAGTCGCGCTTGATCTGATCACCCGCGACCTTCGGGCTGCCGGCGCAGGCGTCTATCTCGGCCCAGCGACGGGGTCGTTGCAGTCCACCGTGCCGGCGATCTGGCCCAGGCGACTCGGTCGTCGCGGCGCCACGGCATCGTCGGCCCGCACCGATGTGTTGACGGTGCTGTCGGTTCCCGACACGCTGGCGCAGACGGTCGCTGCCGCCGCAGTGCCTCCCTCCTCATCGTGGATCGTGATCGAGCCCGCGGCGCACTGCACGGCCGCGCGGCCTGCGTGTGGTTTTGCCGTCGGAGTGGCCGTGGGCGCGTTTGAGCCGTCGGGGCAATGGGCGTTGTGGTCGGTCGACGACGTGATCAATCAGTCGCTGTCCGTGCGGCCGCTCGCCTCCGCCAGTGAGGAGCTGGCCGCAGGGTCGGTTGTGACCGAATTGCGCATCCGCGGCTACTCACACGACGCCGCTCTTCGTCAGCTGCGCTATTTTGACGCGGACGCGACAGACCAGCCTGTCATCGACGGGGTGAGTGCCTTCTCACTGCGATATTTTGACGCGTCTTCAGAGTTACCGGTCAGTGTGTTGACTGACGGCCCCTGGCGAGGCAGCGGCGACACGATGTTTGATGAAGACCTGCTCCGCATTCGCCGGGTGCGGGTGGCGATTGAGCTTGCCGAGGGCCGAGCCCGATACGCGGCCACGGTGGATGTGGCCCCCAGGAATGCGGGGCGGTCGTGATGTTTTTCGTCCTCACGCTTTCGCTGGTGGCCGGAGCCATGGCCGGCGGGCTCGCGTTGTCGAGTCAGGCCGAGCGGCAAATCGCCGCGGCCCATCGGCGCACCGTGCAGCTGGGATATGCGGCAGAATCTGCAGCAGAGCTGGTCGTCGGGGCCGTGGAAGCGCATCCGGACTGGAGCCTCCTTCCCGGCGCGTTCGTGATCGGAGCGCCCGCGGCCACGCCGGAGCTGGAGGCGCGGACGGCCAGCCTCAACAGGAGTCTGGCGGGACGCTTTCCGTTCGGACCAGACACGCCGACATGGCGGCTGGTGGCAACCAGAGTCGAAGGCGATCAGGTGTCGGCGGTCTGGATCGCCGACGACCCGGCCGACAGAGACGGGCAGGCAGGGGGCGACAGTAATGGCCGGTTGATGGTGCGCTCAGAGATCCGTGCGACGGGCGGCGTCCGTGGCGTCGAAGTGCATCTGGCACGGCAAGGCGGCGCAACGCGTCGCTTGTCCTGGCAGGAGGTGTGGTGATGGTGGGTGTGTTGTTGTGGTGGTTTGTGACGGTCTGGCACTCGGCACCCGCCACGCTGGGGGAGGCCTCGATACGGGAAGCGGTGCGGCGTCACCACACGGCGGTGTCGACACGTGTCGTCACCGATGCATCGCTTCCCCCCGTGCCAGTGCGTATGTCGCCACCGTCAGCGGCGGTGGTCACCGATGCGCCCGCAGCGGCCGCCGGGATACCGCTACCCGTGGACCCGTCCACACCCGAACCGGTCAAGGATGCTGCGTGGTGGCAAAAACGCATGACGACCGCTCGCGAAGCCGTCGCGCGCGATCGCGTGCTGGTCGCTGCGTTGGAAAGCCGGGTGGCCGCGCTTGCGGCCGACATCACCGCGCGCGACGACCCGGAACAGCGGGCAGCGCTCATCACCGCGCGGCAACAGGCGCTCGCCGAACTCGATCGCCTCACGTTGAAGATCAGTGACGGTGTGGCCGCGATTGCGGCGATCTCGGACGAGGCCCGCAAAGCCGGAGTACCGCCAGGCTGGATCCGGCTCATCTGACGTGTTCAGCGCAGCCCAATCGTCTGCAACGCTGCCGTCAGTTCTTTTTGCGTCACATCCGTGGCGATGCGGGTGGCGCCGATGCGCACGGGAAGCACGAAGTGGAGCGTGCCTGCCGACATTTTTTTGTCGAGCAGGATCGCGTCAAGGGCCTCCGAGACCTTGAGGTCGGTGGTGGCAGGCAGTGGTCCCATGTGGGCGACGATCGTTCGCAGAGCCTGCAGGTCCTCCTGAGGGAATTCACCGCGCGCCGCAGACAAGCTGGCGGCAGCGAGCATCCCCAGGCCCACGGCTTCACCATGGCGAAAACGGCGATATTTGCTGACCGCTTCAAGCGCGTGGCCGATCGTGTGCCCGAAGTTCAGGATGCGGCGTCGACCGTGTTCGCGTTCATCCGACATCACGACGTCGGCCTTGATGCGGCAACACTGGCCGATGATCGGCGTGAGCACACCCACGTCGCGCGCAAAAATCGGCGTGAGCGAGCTGGCCAACTGGTCAAACAGTGAACGGGACTCGATGACGCCGTATTTGATGGCTTCGTAGAGTCCCGCGCGAAATTCGCGGCGGGGAAGAGTGGCGAGCACCGACGGGTCACACACCACCAGTGATGGGGCGTGAAACGCGCCGACCAGGTTCTTGC
>JBKJTD010000383.1:0-2771 GCA_046590915.1 Vicinamibacterales bacterium | reverse complement strand
CAATGGGGCAATGAGCCAATGAGGCAATGAGGCAATGAGGCAATGAATACAGCGTGCCGCAACGCTCTTCATTGGCCCATTGCCCCATTGCCTCATTGGCCCATTAACTAACCCTCTTCTTCAAAATCGGGCTGCATGTGCTGCGGATGCCGCGTCGAGGCGCGCATCGCCTCGCGATGATCGTAGACAGGCAGGCCCGCGACGTGCAGACTCACCAGGCATCCGTCGGCTTTCTGGAGGACGACGACGGTGATGGGGCTGCCTTCGACGCCAGCGCGGAACGTGACTTCGCAGCCGCACGCGAGGCGGGCGGCGATCAGCGGGTGCACACGTGGCTGCGCCACGTCAGTGACCTTCTCTCGGCACGAACAACTTTTTGATGCGCTCTTCGAACCACTCTTTGGACTGCGTGCCTGTGTGTTTGTAGTCCACGGACCCATCGGCACGAATGAACCACGAGACCGGCAGCGTGTACGCGCCGTAATGTTCCTGGAGTTCGTCGTGCCCCAGGCCCACGAGCACGGGATAGTTCATCTTGAACTCGGAGGCAAACTTTCGCAGGTCCTCGGGTTTGTCGTCCACGGAGATGCCGAGCACGATGAATTTCTGATCTTTGTACTTCTCGACCAGCTCCACAAACGCCGGGATTTCGTGACGGCAGGGCGCGCACCAGGTCGCCCAGAAATTGATTACCATCGGCCGGCCGCGGAAGTCCGCGAGGCGCACGTCCTTGCCGTCCATGTCTTTGAGGGTATCGCTGAGTCTGGCAAGTTCAGCCCCGGCAGGCGGTTCAGGAATATCGGAGTGGTCGTCTGGAGCGCAGCCCAGCGGCCACACCGCCAACGTGGCTGCCAGTCCCAGGGCAACTGCCCATCGGGCGAGCCACGGCTTGGTCACTGTCATACTCCAACCTTATCGCGATGGCGGTGATGCCCACAAGGGACATCGCACGCTGTATCGAGCGATTGCAGGCCAGACCGTGGGGCGGCGGGAAGGCATGACCTTTGCTCCGTTGGCACACGGCGTCCGCTGGAGCGGACGGGCTTCTGACATCCGCACGGCCCGGGCGACCGTAACCTTGGCAGTGTAAGATTTCCGAAGTCGGTACCAAGTTCACTGAGGTGACGTCTATGTCGATGCGCCGTCCGCGCGCCCTTGCCCAAGTTGTAACCCTGCTCGCGCTGGCTGTGGCCGGCCTGGCCCCCGCCGTCGCGTCGGCGCAGACTCCCTACATTCCGTACTTCGGCAAAAACCGCGTGAAGTACGACAAGTTCAACTGGCACATCTACAAGACGGAACACTTCGAGATCTACTACTACCCCGAACTCGAACAGCACCTGGAGCGGATCGCGTCTTACGCCGAAAGCGCGTACCAGCGGATCAGCTCGGAGCTCAAACACGACCTGGCGAGCCGCGTACCGCTCATCCTGTTCAAGACCCAGAGTGAATTCCAGCAGCAGGACATCACCGGCAGTGAACTGCCGGAGGGCGTTCTGGCTTTTGCCGAGCCGTTCCGCGATCGGATGGTCCTGCCCATCGACGAACCGCCTGATCAGCTCTATCGCCTGATCACACACGAACTCACCCACGTGTTTGAATTCGATGTCATCCCGCGCGGCATCATGGGCTCGGCCATTCCCCTCTGGGTGGACGAAGGCCTGGCCAATTACATGGCCGGGTATTGGAACGTGCTGGACCTGATGCAGGTTCGCGACGCCGCACTCACCGACAACGTGCCGCGCATGAGTGAGTTTGACGCGCAGCCACTCTCGGGCCGCCTGCCGTACTCAATGGGTCACGCGGCCTTTGAGTTCATCTCCAGCCGCTGGGGCCAGGACGGGCTGCGCCAGTTCCTGTTCTCGCTGCGCAAGAACGTGATTGGCGGCGGCGAAAGTGCGTTTGAAGAAGCGCTCCGCCTTAAGCCTGAAGAGTTTGACGAACAGTTCGATCGATACATCAAGGAACGGTTCAAGCCCTTCCGCGACAAGGAGCGTCCGGCTGATTACGGCAGAAACCTGGCTCCCCGCCCGGACCGCACGTCCTTCTCCGCCGTGCTGTCGATCGAGCCGTCGCCCATCGGTGACATCATCGCAGCCGTCGTCGGAAACCAGCGCGATCAGGAACTGGACATTGTGCTGCTCTCAGCCAAGGATGGCCAGTTCATCCGGAATCTGACCAAGGGCTTCGACAAGGATCGGGGCTGGGAGTACATCGCGACCGCCGGGGGTCTGCGCGGCAACCTCGTGCCCTGGATGTCGTGGGCGCCCAAGGGTGATCGCATCGCGTATTTCGCGCGCACCGAGAAAAACAAGACCCTCGTCATCCAGAACGTCGTCAACGGCAAGGTCGAACAGAAGTTCAACCTCGAAGGGGTGGATGCCCCCGAATCACCCGCCTTCAACCATGACGGCACGAAGGTCGCGTTTGCGGCGTTGAAAAACGCCGTCAGCGACATCTTCGTCGTCGACCTCGCCAGCGGTGCCGTCACCAACCTCACCAACGATGTGTTTGCGGACTACTCCCCCACATTTGCGCCCGACGGCCGGACGCTTGTCTACACGGCGCGTGTCAGCGGCAATGACAAGTTGTTCCGCGTCGGGTCCGCCGGCGGCGACAAGTTGCAGTTGACGTTTGGTACCCACGACGACACGGCGGCGAAATTTTTTGATGCGACCACTGTCTTCTTCACGTCCACGGCGACCGACCCTGCGGTCATGGTCGCGCCGGAAGTGGCGCGTGACGGCAACATTCCGAACATCTGGTCGCTCAAT
>JBKJTD010000234.1:0-5863 GCA_046590915.1 Vicinamibacterales bacterium | reverse complement strand
GGCGTTTGCGGTGCGTGGTTCCATCAAGGCGCCGACCGGTGACGAAGAATCCGGCGCGTCGACCGGCAAGATGGACTTCCTGGTTGATGCCGTAGCGAGCACCGATGCGCGCATTGCGGAGTTCACCGCGATGGCTGGCTTCATCCGCCGTGGCAATCCGGACGGATTTGACCTGACCGACGGCATTCGTTGGGGCGTCGGCGCGGCGTTCGGGCATCGTTCGCCCGTGTCGCTCACGTTCGAACTCCACGGCGAAAAATACCGTACCGACACCATCACCGCACCGGCGAACTTCCGGGCCATCGACCGCTCCGTGGCACCGATCATCACCGACGTGAAGAGCCCGGTGTACGCCAACCTTGGCCTCACCTGGCAGGCACCCGGCGGCTTCTTTGTCGGCGGCGGCCTCAACTACTCGAGCTCGGTGAAGGATCGCCTCGTCGGCAGCAACGGCTTGCGCGACAAGCTCGGCATCCAGATGCGGATTGGGTATCACCCCGGTGTGCGCCAGTACGTCGCCCCGGCGCCCGCGCCGGTGGTGATGCCGGAGCCGGCCGCGCCGGCGCCAGCGCCCGCGCCCCAGCCTGCCCCGCCCGTGCGTCCAGCGGAACCGGCGCCAGCGCCAGCACCCGCACCGAAGGCCTACGTCTTTGAAGACGTGCACTTCGACTTCGACCGCAACGTGCTGCGTCCAGACGCGCTCGTCGTGCTCGACGAAGCGATCACCGCGATGAAGGCCGAGCCCGGTCTCAAGCTCCAGATCGAAGGCCACACGTGCAACATCGGCACGGCGGAATACAACCTCGCGTTGGCCGAGCGCCGCGCGCAGGCTGTCCGTGAATACCTGCAGTCGCGTGGTGTTGATGCCTCGCGCCTCAGCATCGTCAGCTACGGTGAAGAACGTCCGGCGCATGACAACAGCCGCGAAGAGACGCGTCGTCTCAATCGCCGGGCGGCCCTTGTCGTCAGTGTGGTGCGTTAATTATGCGTAACCTAAATTCGACCCGACTCTTTGTCACCACCGGCCTGGCGCTCGCGCTGGGTGCGGGAATCCAGGCACAGGCCACCCAGCAGGCGCCGCCGCCGCCGCGGCCTGCGGCTCCGACGGCACAGCAGGATCGTCCCGTGGTCACGTCCACGGCCAATCTTGGCACCGTGCGTCTGGGCAAGGCCGTCACGGCCAATGGGCAGTCGCTCGCCGCCGGCACCTATCAGGTGCGTCTGACAACCGAGGCGCCGCCCAAGGTTGTTGGACAGACGGTCGCAGAAACCCGCTGGGTGGAGTTCATGAAGGGCTCCACTGTTGCCGGGCGCGAAGTCGCGACGGTGCTCACGCCAGAGGAGATGGCCAAAGTGGCCGACAGGCCTCGCGGCCGCGGCGCCGTGCGTGTCGAAACCCTCAAGGGTGGCGATTACCTGCGCGTGTGGGTCACCCACGGTGGACAGAACGTGCTGATTCACCTTCCGGCGGCTCGGTAGGTCACCATGTTCCGCCTGACTCGTTCGGTCACGTTCGTCGTCGCGACACTCGTAAGCCTCGGCTCGATCATGTCGACCGTCGCGTGTGATCGTGACGCGAAGGTGGATATTGAAACCGTGCCCGTGGGTGCCGAAGTGGCAGTCACGAAGCAGGATGGCGGCGTGGTGGAGGGCTCACTCAGTGAGCGCTCCACCGAAACCGTCAAGGTCACCAGTGGTGTCGGCGTGCGGACCGTTCCGCGCGCCGACATCGCCCAAGTGCAGGTCGTGGACAAGGCGGTGCCGGTGGCGCTTCCGGCCATCGCCAAGTTCCGCGAATATACCGTGCCTGCCGGCACCGAGCTGTCCGCGCGGTTGAACACCGGCATCGATTCGGCGACCAGCCGGGTCGAGGACCGTGTGGAAGCCCAGGTCACCGAAGCGGTGATGCAGGGCGACACGGTGGTCATCCCAGTGGGCAGCACGCTGCGCGGCGAGATCACAGCGGTTGAAGATGCCGGCAAAGTGAAGGGGCGTGCGAGCCTCGCGGTGCGGTTCCGCACTCTCACGATTGCTGGTCACGACGAACCGTATGGGGTCGAGATGGGCATCAGCCGACTGGCACCCGCGACCAAAAAAGAAGACGCAGCCAAAATCGGTATCCCGGCTGCGGCCGGCGGTATCATCGGCGGCATTCTTGGTGGCAAGAAGGGTGCGGTCACCGGCGCGGTCATTGGCGGCGGCGCAGGCACGGCTGTGGTGCTGACGACGGCCGGCAAGGAGATCGAACTGCCAGCCGGCACGGTGCTCACCATGAAGATGGGTCAGTCGGTCGACGTTCGCGTTCCACTCAAGAAGCAGTAACGCCGAAAGGCTAAAGGTCAAAGGCTGAAGGTTACAGGTACGGACTGTCCGTACCTCTGGCCTTCAGCCTTTTTCCTTTTGCCCTTCCTAATCGGCGACCAGCAGCACGATGATCAGGATCAGCAGCAGGGTCGTGGTGGAGATAATGATCGTGTTATTTCCACCCGCCAGTGCCACATCCGCGGTGCGCGCCGATTCGGCAACACGCGCAAGATCCGCGCTGGTCATCGTGGCCACGGCGTTTTCCGCGCGGGTGATGTCCAGGCCCAGGCGGCCGGCGACGTCACGCACGTCAGTCTGTTTGAGCACGTCGCGAACGACGGCGCGGTTCTTGGTGTCGACATCCACCTGGGCGGCGACGGCCGCGCGCAACGCGGAGGGGCCGGCCACGTGGCGCTGCTGCGCGAACGCGGTGGAGGTCACCATGAGCGAAGCCATCACACACGCGACGACTGTTGAACGAATACGCATACACACCTCAAAAGGGATACACCGGGCCCACGTGCCAGGATGAGTTGAAGGTTACCGATCCACCCCTCATCGGGCTGTGCTGAATAGCACATCGAATCTGCGACACGTCTTGACACCCTCCTGACAGCTGTTGTATTAAACCTATAGGTTAATTAACTTTCAGGTGTAGTCAGAGGCGCCACATGTCCACCGATCAACTCAGCACCACCTTCGCCGCTCTGGCCCACCCGACCAGACGCGCGATTCTGGCCAAACTGGCCCGCGGCCAATGTTCGGTCACCGAACTGGCCGATCCGTTCGACATGAGTCTGCCGGCCGTCTCCAAGCATCTGCGCGTGCTTGAACGCGCCGGACTGATTGCTCGTGGCCGTGAAGCCCAATGGCGCCCGTGCCGCATTGCCCCTGCCCCGCTCAAAGAGGTCGCCGTGTGGGCGGACGACTTCCGCGCGCTCTGGGAGCAACGATTCGATCGCCTTGAACACTATCTACAGGAATTACAGTCCGTATCACCATCAAAGGAGACCCGTCATGCTCGCAAGACCCGCCGTAAATAGTCACACATTCGACGTCACGACTCCGTCAGACACGGAAATACGGATGACTCGCCTCTTCAACGCGCCTCCCGCGTTGTTGTGGGAGGCGATGACACAGCCGGAGCACATCAAACGATGGTGGGGCAATCTGGGTGAGGGGTATTCCGTCCCGGTGTGCGACGTCGACCTGCGTGTGGGCGGCAAGTGGCGCTTCGTCAACAAACATCCGAACGGCGAGGCGGCATTCAACGGTGTCTATCGCGAAATTGACGCGCCGAGACGCATCGTGTTCACCGAAATTTTCGAACTGTTCCCTGACACCGAGTCAGTCGTGACGGGCACCTACACGCAGGAGGGCAACCAGACGCGCATGGTCGCCACGGTGTCGTATCCGTCCAGGGAAATACGCGACATGGTCATGGGCACAGGGATGGCCAACGGAGCCGCCCTCAGCTATGACCGGCTCGAGGAACTCGCGGTCGAACTGGCGGCGCGCTGACAAGGAGGAGGTGTCCTTTCATGTGTATGAAAGGACACCTCACTGGAGCGGCTCTCTGGATAACATGCCCGTGTGACCTCACCATCAATGCGGCTCGATCTGCTGGCGCGTCTCGGTTTTTCCGCCAAAGGCGTCCTGTATGGCGTCGTCGGCCTGCTGGCGCTCCTGGCGGCCATCGGAATGGGTGGAAGGGTCACCGATTCCGATGGCGCGCTCAGAGCCATTCTGAGCGGGCCGCTTGGTCACACGCTGCTCTTGGCCGTTGCGGTGGGCCTGTTCGGCTACGCGGCGTGGCGAATCGTCGAGGGCATCATCGACAGCGAAGGTCGAGGCAGCGAGCCGAAGGACCTGGCTGTGCGCGGCAGCTACGTCGCACGAGGGCTGCTCCACGGGTACCTCGGATGGAAGGTGCTTCAGCTCTATCGCGGCGTATCGGTCGCCGACACGTCCGAAAAAGAACTCGTCGCCGAGACCTTTACATGGCCGCTCGGCGAGTGGATGGTGATTCTCAGCGGCCTCGGACTGCTGGGCTTCGCGGTCTACCAATTTTTCCGTGCGGCCACGACCAGACTTGGACGGCAATTCGATCTCGATGCCCTGCGACGCGACCTCGGCAACTGGGCGGTGCACGTCTGCCGCGCCGGTATAGCCGCGCGCGGCATCGTGTTCGGCGTGATCGCGTGGTATCTCATCCAGGCCGGGATCACCGGGCGCGCGAGTGAGACGGCCGACAGCGCCGAGGCCATTCGTGTTGTGGCCAATTGGCCGGAGCCGTTCGGGTCATGGCTGTTGGGCGGTGTGGGCGCCGGGCTGCTGGCCTACGGTATCTTCCAGGCACTGAACGCGAAGTATCGCGCCATTCGGACGTAAAAAGAGGCCGCCAGATGCTGGCGGCCTCTTTAGGAATTTGGTTGCGGGGGCAGGATTTGAACCTGCGACCTTTGGGTTATGAGCCCAACGAGCTACCGGGCTGCTCCACCCCGCGTCAAGGAATTCTCATCTTAGCCTGTTCTCAGGGTTTCCGCAAGTTGAGGCGCATCAACTCCGACGACGTTTGTCAGCGGGCTTCGCGCCAGTGATGAGCTGCCGACCAAATTTCCGGCTGGCCAACTCAATCGGCAGCACCCGTTCGTCGAGCTTTCGCATGACGTCGGCAAAGCCCTTGTCGGTGATCTCCCGGTTGCCGATGATGCCTTCCAGGGCCATCTTCACGTCGCCCTGCACGGCTTCGAGGAGGACGCCTTGCTGCTGAAGCTGCGCATCGACCCTGTCGAACCTGGCCTCGAATCCTCGGTCGCGTTCCCGGCCGTCCTCCAATTGCGTGTCGACCTGTTCGAACCGCTTGTCAACCTGTTCGAACCGCTCGTCGATCTGCGCGAATCCGGCGTCCATTTTCTGTTCAAGTCGCTCGAGGATTTCCTTCATCTGGCTGCTCCTGGGTGGTCGGACGACGACGTTACCATCGTCGGCCGGCCTTGGCGCAGCTGGAGCAAACTTTTCTTGTACCAACCGCCCGGGGGCGGTCGCCTCGCGGCTCAGATTTTCGGTAGCGTGACGCCGACCTGTTTCTGGTATTTGCCACGTTTGTCGGCATAGGACCGCTCGCACGGCTCATCACTTTGGAAAAACAAGACCTGCGCCAGCCCCTCGTTCGCGTAGATTTTGGCCGGCAGCGGCGTGGTGTTTGAGATTTCGAGTGTGACAAACCCTTCCCACTCGGGTTCAAACGGGGTCACGTTCACGATGATCCCGCAGCGCGCGTACGTGGATTTACCAAGGCAGATCGTGAGGATGTCGCGCGGGATGCGGAAGTATTCAATGGTGCGCGCCAGCGCGAACGAATTGGGTGGAACGATGCAGACATCGGATTTGACGTCCACAAACGATCGCGGATCGAAGTTCTTCGGGTCGATCACCGTATTGTTGATGTTCGTGAAAATCTTGAACTCGTCAGCGACCCGAATGTCGTATCCGTAGGACGACAGCCCATAGGAGACGACCCCTTCGCGGATTTGGCCGTCCACGAAGGGTTCGATCA
>JBKJTD010000189.1:0-8254 GCA_046590915.1 Vicinamibacterales bacterium | reverse complement strand
CCGACCTTGAAGTTGTGTTTGCCGCGCAGCAGGGTGAAGTTGTTGACCACCTGATAGATGCGCTGCCGGAACAACTCGCCGTCGCCTGTCGGCGCGCCGAAGTTGATGTTGTTGTTGACGCCGCCGACGGTGCCGCCGTTGATGTTGATGGCGACGCCCGTGGCCGCGCCCTCGGAGGCGAAGCGGCGCGACGTGCGCTGCATCACCTGCATACGGAGTTCGTTCAGGTTGGACGCCCCGAGGGTTGAGACCGCCTGCACGGCGTGGGACCACATCTGGTCGCGGAAGTCCGCCGCGCGCTCGAGCGCCGTGTTGCCGCCGGCCGCCTGGTTGAGGGGGTTGTCATTGCGGAACAGGTTGGTGCGCGCCGTCAGTCGCTGGCTTGGCGTGGCCTGCCAGTCGAGTTTACCGATGAAGAACTGCACTTCCTGGTACGCATCCACAGCGCCTGGCTGCGGGGTGATCCCGACCCGCGCCGCAATACCTGGATCGATGTTGATGATGCGCGGCATCTCTCGATAGGTGCGTTCGTAGCCGGTGTAGAAGTGGAGCGAGTTCTTGATGATCGGTCCGCCAACGGTCGCCGTGGCGATGTTGAGAGAGTTGTCGGGGCGTGTGGCGTCGGTACGGGGACCCTGGAAGTAGAACGGGAACGCTGACCACGACTTTTCGCGCCACCGGTAACCGACGTCACCGCGGAACGTGTTGGTGCCCGAGGGCGTGACCGCGTTGTAGACCAGGCCCGTGGTGTTGCCGAACTCGGGCGCAAAACCCGACGTCACGACCTGCACTTCACGCACCATGACTTCCGACATCGGCATCATGCGCAGACCCGCGCGGTCGCGCTGGGTGTTGGTGTTGCCGTCCACCTGGTAGTTGACGCGAAGAGCCTGCCCGTTGACGCTGAAGCGCGGCACGCCGAACTCGCTGTTCTCGGTGCCGGTCACACCGGGCTGGAGCAGGGCGAAGTTGTAGGGGTTGCGCGAGACGTTGGGCAGGTTCGCGATTTCACGCGAGGTGATGTTGCGACCGACGTCGGTTTTACCGAGGTCCACCACCGCCGCGTCGGCGCTGACGGTGACCGTTTCGGTCATGCCGCCGACCTTCATCGGGATGTTGAGCACGACGGTCTGGCCGGCCACAAGGCCAATGCCCGACTGCTCGTATTTGGAAAATCCGGAGAGTTCCGCCGACACCGTGAAGCGGCCCAACTGCAGCAGCGGCGCGCGGAAGACGCCGTCTGAATTGGTGACCACGACACGCTGGGTGCCCGTGTCCGTGTTGGTCACCGTCACCGTGACGCCAGGCAACACCGCGCCCGATGCATCCTTGACCGTACCTTCGATCGTGCCGTTGATTGCCTGTGACTGAGCGAACGCCTGTCCCGTCAGGGCACAGAGCGCGACCAGCGCCAGCACGCAGAGACGCCGAAATTGCATCACACTTCCTCCTGGGTCTGACTTCCTAAAGTCAGTTAACTAAGTCGTCGCAAAGAAGTAGATTCCTTCGCGCTGCGGCTGTCAAGGGGACGGACGGCCGGGCGGGCGTCAAATTGCCGGCTGGAAGGCGTCCGCCTGCACGTACGCCTCAATGACCGCCCGTTCCCCGTCCTTGCCGCGGGTCGCATTGCCGTGTTCCATACCGACGACCCCGGTGAAGCCCTTGCGGTGGATGTGGCGAAAGACGTTGCGGTAGTTGATTTCGCCAGTTCCCGGCTCATTTCGGCCGGGATTGTCACCAACCTGGAGGTAGGCAATCTCATCCCAGGCCGTGTCGATGTTGGGGATCAGATTCCCTTCGGTGATCTGCTGGTGATAGATGTCGTAGAGGATCTTGCACGACGGGCTCGCCACCGCTTTGCAGACCAGATAGGCCTGCGGAGTCGAGGTCAGGAACATCCCGGGGTGATTGCGGAGGGTGTTGAGGGGCTCAAGGACCATCACCAGACCGTGAGGCTCGAGGATCGCGGCGGCGCGTTTGAGTGTGTCGACCACCCGCGCGGTCTGGTAATCGATATGGGGCCTGCGGTCGACGTGCCCGGGGACCACGGTCATCCACTTCGCGCCGACACGTTTGGCGACCTCGACTGATTCCTGGATTTCCTTGAGGAAGGTGTCACGCAGCGTGTCGGTCATGGTGGTAAGCGTGGGCTCGGTCCAGTTGATGGTGTGCGCGACAAACACTCCCATCTTCATCTTCAGCCGCTGCAGCGCCTCGCCGATGCGCTCCTGATCGGCCACAGTCCGCCCGCGCATGCCGTTGTCTTCGAGGGCAGTGAACCCTTCCGACGCCATAAAGTCGAGTTGCGCGACCAGATCAGGGCCGCTGTGCTCGCGGAACATCCCGAAGTGCGGCGCATAGTTGAGCTTGAACGTGCGCGCGGGTTTCGCCTGCCACGCAAACGCCTCGCTCCGAGAGAGCGCCACCCCCGCCCCCGCCATCGCTGTTGTCTTGAGCCACTGTCTTCGGTTCATTGCAGTGTTCCTTTGGTGTCGGAGATGGAGTTTTTCACCATGAGGGTCCATGAGGATCCATGAAGAAGAAGATCACACTGTAAGACAGCGGGTTGGCCGGCCAGGCTTTGCCTGGCCTCGGGGAGGGAGAGAAGGGACACACGAATACTCCTCAGTGCTGCGAGAAGGAGCATTCGTGTGTCCCTTCTCTCCCTCCCCGAAGCCGCCTTTGGCGGCTGGCCAATCCCTCAGCCCTCATGGATCTTCATGACCCTCATGGTGAAAAAGATCTTCGTGACGGCCGCGCGCCATTACCCATTCCAGACGCGGTCGAGTTTGGTCTTTCCGGGCATCGGTACTGGCGGCACGTCCATTGGGCCGTACGCCGTGTGGCCGACAGGCGGCGTCAGATCCTGCTGCGCGTTGAGCGCTTGTTCCCAGGTGACTTCCTGGCCTGTGTAGGCCGACTCGCGACCCATGATCGCCGCCAATGTGCTCTCGGCGATGCCCTTGAGTTCGTTGTAGGGTTTTCCCGAGCGGATGCTCGCAATCAGGTCCGTGTGTTCCTGCTGGAAGCCGTTGATGCGCGGCGATCCTTCAGGGCGGGTGAACGTCCACGCGTTGGCGCCGGAGATGCGACTCGACGCGTTGGACTGACCCTTGGTGCCGATGAAGTTTTCGCCCACGCGGTTGGCCGAGCCCGGGATCTGCCGGCACATGCTCATCACACGCACACCGTTCGGATATTCGAAGTCGACCGCGAAGTGATCGTAGATGTGACCGTACTTCGGGTCGGTGCGGAACTGTCGGCCGCCCATGCCTGTGGCCTTGATGGGCGTCGCGCCCAGCACCCAGTTGGCCACGTCAATGTTGTGGACGTGTTGCTCAACAATGTGATCGCCGGAGAGCCAGGTGAAGTAGAGCCAGTTGCGCAGTTGCCATTCGGCATCGGTCCATTCCGCCTGACGCGGCCGATCCCACAAGCCGCCCTGATTCCAGAACACCTGTCCGGACATGACGTCGCCGATCGCGCCGTCTTTGATGCGTGTGATCGTCTCCTGATAGTCGGCCTGATGGCGGCGCTGCGTGCCAACGCCCACCGCGAGGCCCTTCTTCAGTGCGAGTTCATAGGTCGCGAGCACCGACCGTACGCCAGCCGGATCGACCGCGACAGGTTTCTCCGCGAAGATGTGTTTGCCCGCCTCTGCCGCTGCGGCAAGATGTGTCGGGCGGAAGTGGGGAGGTGTGGCGAGGATGACGAGGTGCACATCGGTCGCCAGTACTTTTTTGTAGGCGTCAAATCCCGTAAAGCACTTGTCGTCGGTGACTTTGTACTTGGCCGCGAGTGCGGGATTCGCCGATGTGAGTTTGGTCAGTTCCGCCCGGCTGCTCGCGAGCCGGTCCGGCGCGAGGTCACCCATGGCGACCAGTTCGACGCCCTCGGCCCCGCGCAGACAATCAGCCGCCGCCCCAGTGCCGCGGCCACCACAGCCGATGAGGCCGACCCGAATGACGTCCGACCCCTGCCGCATGCCGATCAGCGGGATGCTGCCCGGAAATGCCATGAGCCCGGCAGTAGCCGCGGCAGTCGTCTGGATGAATGCACGACGATCAATTTGCGTCATTTAGAAATCTCCTCCGTGTGCTCTAGTTCGAACCCTGGACCTTGGACCCGCCTGCGCCAAGGCTCCGGCGGGCAAGCCCCGTCGCACCTCGGACCAAACGCAGCCCCACGAAAGGTCCGTCCGAGAGCCACCACTGACTCTTAGGCAGTTGCGGGTCGCGTTCGTTCCACGTCTCATCCTGCACCGCTCGCGCCGACGGACCAATCGTGTCCGGCCCGCTGCGGAACGTTCCACCACGAATCACCAGCGCCTCGTCGGGCGTCGTGACCCATTCACCCACGTTGCCAAACAAGTCGAACAACCCCAAGGCGTCCGGCGACTTCGTGGCAACCCGATGCGCCATCATCCCTGCGTTGCCGGCATGCCATGCGACGTCGTTGGCCGTCTTGCCCGTGGCGGTCATTGGTTTCCACGCCAGGTCGGCCGCGTGTTGCCATTCGCCCTCGGTGGGGAGACGATACTCCCGGCCCGTCTTTTGGGAAAGCCATTTCGTAAAGGAGACCGCGGCCTGGCGCGTGACGCTGATGGCGGCATATCCGGTGTGACCCCAGCCGTAGTCGGGCGCGCCGTAGGGCGCCGATGGTCGCGCAATCGCATCAACGCCCGGCGGCAGCGGGGCCGCCGCGTCGAGGCTCAGCGCGTACACGTCGTACAGATCCCACGTCACCTCGGTGCGCCCCCAATAGAGCGGCGGCACGTCGCCGGCGCCCGGCACCAGCACCATTGCAAAACTCACGAGTGTCCCTGGAATCGTTTCGCGATACGTTGTCGGCTGTGACTGGGCAAACACCAGCGGCGCCACAAGCACCGCGAGAACCATGGACCAAAAACGAACCCTGGACCCCAAGCCCCGTGGGACCGTGGACCACAGCATTGCTGACCGTCTGCCTGTCAGTGTGCCTGTCCGGCTGTGTGTCGTTCCCCCCATCGCTGGCAACATCCTACGTCTATCGCCAGGTCCACATGGGGATGGAAGTGCGAATGGTGCTGCATGCGCCCGACGAGCCCACCGCGCGCAGGGCGGGGACGGCTGCGTTTGCGACCATCGCAGAGCTGGACCAGCGCCTCAGCGACTATCGCGACGACAGCGACCTGCGCGCGATCGAACGGGCGGCGCCGAGCGCGCTTCGGGTCCATCCCGACGTGTTGGCGGTGTTGACTCGTGCAGCGGAGGTCGCGCGCGCGAGCGATGGCGCGTTCGACCCCACGATCGCGCCGCTGGTCGCCCTCTGGCGACGCTCTCGTGAGTCGAGGACCCTGCCGACGCCCGAGGCGCTGGCCGCTGCTCGGCGGCTGGTGGGCTGGTCTCGCGTGGAAATTAGTGAAGCCGACATGACCGTGCGTCTCCCCGAGTCCGGCATGCGACTCGACCTCGGCGGCATCGCGAAGGGGTACATCCTGCAGCGCGCCCTCGCCACGCTTCGCGAGCACGGGGTCACAATCGCCATGCTCGAAGCCGGTGGCGACATCGCGGCCGGCGATCCACCGCCGGGGACCGACGGATGGCGAGTGAGCGTCAGTGCGGAGTGCGCGGTGCGGAGTGCGTGGGTGTCTCCGGAGCCGGTGTCTTCGGCGTGGGTGTCTCCGGAGCCGCCGGGCTTCAGCCCGGCGGACGCCAGACCGGCTGAAGCCCGTCTGCTGCGAAGAGAAGCGCTCTCCACCTCCGGCGCCACCGCCCAGTTTGTCGAGATCAACGGCCTCCGCTACTCACACGTCGTCGATCCGCACACCGGGCTGGGTCTCACCAGTCATCGAACCGTACACGTGCGCGCGAATGATGGCGCAACCGCCGACGCATGGGCGACAGCCCTGGGCGTCCTGGGCCCCGATCGCGCGAGAAGTGTACGCGTCCCTGACGGGATGACGTTCTGTTTCGCCAAGGCTTCGGCGGGCAAGCCCCGTCGGACCCCTGGGACCCCTAGATTTTCGCTTCGAGTTCCGTCCAGCGGTGGAGCAGTGTGTCGAGGTCGGCCTTGGTCTTCTCGAGCGCAGCGAGCGTGTCGGCGATCGCAGCCTTGCCCGATCGATAAAACTCAGGCGCCGCAATCGCCGCCTCAAGCTCGCGCTGCCGTGACTCGTTCGCCTCAATCTTCGCCGGCAGCGAGTCGAGTTCCTTCTGTTCCTTGAATGAGAGCTTGCGCTTCGTGGGCGTAGGCGAAGTCCGCCGAAGCTCCGGAGGAGCGAAGGAGGATGGCGTAGGGCCGGACCCCTGACTGCGTGTCTGCCGAACCCAGTCGTCGTAACCCCCAACGTATTCGCTTACGACCCCGTTGCCCTCGAACGCGATCGTGGACGTCACCACGCGGTTGAGAAATTCGCGGTCGTGGCTGACGAGCAGGACCGTGCCGGGGAAGTCGACTAGCTGCGCTTCGAGCAGTTCGAGCGTTTCCATGTCGAGGTCGTTGGTTGGTTCGTCGAGCACCAGCACGTTGGCCGGTTTGGTGAACAGGCGCGCGAGGAGCAATCGATTGCGTTCACCGCCCGACAACGCCTTCACTGGAGACTTCGCCCGTTCGGGTGGGAAAAGAAAGTCTTCGAGATAACTGAACACGTGTCGTTTCTGTTCGTTGACCGTGACCCAGTCGTTGCCGTCAGCAATCGTATCGACAACCGTGCGCTCGGGATCGAGCTGCTCACGCTGCTGGTCGTAGTACGCAATCTGAACGTTCGTCCCTCGCTCGACCTCGCCGCTATCAGGCTCCAATTCCCCAATGAGCATTTTCAGCAGCGTGGTCTTGCCAGCACCATTGGGCCCAAGCAACCCAATCCGATCCTTGCGCATGATCCGGGTAGAGAACCCCGCCACCACCGGGGCCCCTGGGACCCCACCGGAACCTTGGACCGTGGACCCACCTGCGCCAAGGCTACGGCGGGCAGGCCCCGTCGGACCCTGGACCATAAATGTCTTCGAAATGTCCCTAGCCGCAAAAACGGCTTGCCCCGTGCGCCCCGATGATTCAATCGTGAGCCGAACCTGTCCGGGAACGTCCCGTCGTGACGCGCGTTCGGTGCGCATGGCGAGCAGCGCCTTCACGCGGCCTTCGTCGCGCGTGCGGCGCGCTTTGATACCGCGGCGCAGCCACGCTTCTTCCTGTGCGAGTTTTTTGTCGAACTTCTCGTGCGCCGTTTCCGCGATCGCGAGGTCTTCTTCCTTGCGGCGCAGGTATTCGTCGTAGACCGGCAGGGCAGGCACCCCTTTCACCGGCGCGCTGCGGCCGTAGGAGGTGAGCACACCGCGGTCCAACTCGACCAGTCGCGTCGCGACTTTTTGCAGGAACGCGCGGTCGTGTGTGACAAACACCACGGCGCCGGTGAATCCCACAAGCAGCGATTCCAGCCATGTGATGGTGTCGATGTCGAGGTGGTTGGTCGGCTCGTCCAGGAGCAGCACATCAGGCTGCACCACCAAGGCGCGCGCGAGCGTGACGCGCCGTTTCCATCCACCCGACAGCGTGTCGATACGCGCATCAGGATCCAGTTCCAGGCGTTTCATCACCTGCTCGACTTGTTGTTCCTGTTCCCAGTCTTCCAGTCCGTGGAGCAGCGCCAGTTCGTGCATTCCCTCGGCGACCACTTCCTGCACGGTTGGCTTCGTGGCGCCTTCATCGATGACGTCCTGCGTGAGTCGCGCGACCTTCACCCCCGGCCCGGTCCACACCGTGCCGTCATCGGGTGGAATGTCGCCCGACAGGATTTTCAACAGCGTGGATTTGCCCGTGCCGTTGCGGCCGACGATGGCGATACGTTCGCCGGCGTCGATTTGCAGAGACGCGTTGACGAGCAACGGCAGGTGGCCGAAGGCGTGCGATAACTTGTCGGCGATTAAGAGGGGCATGATTCGAAGTCCCGAAGTCCCGGGGTGCTCGGGGTTCCGGGGGCGTCGTAGTTCCTGGGTTCTCGGAGTCGCCCGCCTGCGCTAAACGCTCGCTGCTTCGGCCGCCTACGCCAGACGCTCACTACGTGAGCGGCTTCGGCGCCCGAGGCGCAGCCAGCCGGAGCTGCTCGCGTAGCGAGCGTTTAGCGCAGGCTGGTGCGGAAGGGGGGACTCGAACCCCCACGCCCTTGCGGGCGCCAGCCCCTCAAGCTGGTGCGTCTGCCTATTCCGCCACTCCGACGTGGACACCGCATCTGGTGCGGCCTCGAAGCATAGCGGGCGCCCATCCCCCGCCCCACGGC
>JBKJTD010000304.1:0-11340 GCA_046590915.1 Vicinamibacterales bacterium | reverse complement strand
CGAAGAAAAACGCCTTGCCGCGGCCATCGAACAGCCCGGGAACCACGATGGGACCACCCACGCGCCCGCCATACTGATGCAGCTTGACCTCGTTCTTAGGCAGGTCGTTGATCTTGTTGAAGTAATAGTTCGAGTTCAGATCGGGGCTGCGGAAATACTCGTACAGGCTGCCCGAAAACCGGTTGCCGCCCGAACGGGTCTGGAATGCGATCGTGATCGCGCCGCTGCCACCTTGCTGCGAGCCGGCCGCAGCCAGCGTCACCGTGACCGCTTCCACCGCGTCTTGGCGAGGCGTGACCGAGGCGAAGAAGCCGTCCGTGGTGCGCAGGAAGTTGTCGTTGTTGCTCACCCCATCCATGGTGATCTGCATGAAGGATTCCGGCAGGCCGTTGATGGTGGAGTCGCGGTTCGTACCCGGAGTATTGATGCCGGGCAGGAACGTCACGGCATTCAAAGCGTTTCGTGTCGGCGTCGGCATCCGGTTCAGTTGGTCTGAGTTGAGCGTCGCCTGCACCGTCGCGTTGGTCGAGTTCACCAGCTCAGTGCTCGCCCTGACGTTGACGACGTCGGTCAGCTGACCCACTTCCAACGTCAGGTCGATCGTTGAGGGTGCGCCCAGAGCCAAACGGACACCGTTGACCTGCGCCGTCTTGAACCCCGCGAGTGTGGCCGTCACCGAATAGGCACCGGCCTGCAGCGCCGGAACTGTGTAGGTGCCATTGGCGGTCGTGACCGCCTCAAAGGTTGCTCCCGTGGTGTCATTCTTGACCACCACCGTGGCGCCAGGTATGACGCCCCCGGCCGAGTCTTTCACCACGCCCACAATGGACGTCGTCGATTGCGCATACGCGCTTGTTCCCACCACCAATGCCAGCACCAGAACGGCCAGTGCCCGCCATACCAAACGATTCATCTGTTCTCCTCCTGCCCCCAGATGGACTACGGGCACAGCACCTGTGTCCGGAATTCACTGGAGGGTTGTGGAAATTTAAGCTGGAGGAGGAACTACAGTCAATCGTCGAGAGTGAATGAATCGAGTCCCAGATACACCCCACCCGGTATTAATAATGGGGCAATGGGCAATGGGCCAATGGGCAATGGAACCAGTCGGACCCTGGACCACGAACGAAGAAGAAGATGGTCGGGATGCCGAGATTCGAACTCGGGACCCCTTGACCCCCAGTCAAGTGCGCTACCAGGCTGCGCTACATCCCGCCGACGTCTACTTCTTCTTCGTCTTGCTCTTGCTCGCGACCGGCGGCTGGGTGGCAGCCGCCAACGCGAACCCGGCGGCTGGGGAGCCGCCCAGTGTCTCGAGGATCCAGTGGAGTCCCCGCTTCACTTCCGTGAGGTGCGCACGTGCGCCCTCGTCCAATCCCGCAGCGGTCGTTGCGCCTACCTCAGGCAGCGACAGGTCGGACTCACCCGCCGCCGCTTCTGCTTCTTCCACCAGCCGTCGTCGCACCCCAGCGAGGGTCAACCCCTCTTCGAGAATAAGGCGCTTGAGGTGCAGCACCTTCTCGACGTCCGCCTTCCGGTAGATCCGCGGACCTGCCGGCGTTTTTGACACGCCGAGATCCGGAAACTCCGCTTCCCATCCCCGCAACACAAACTGGGGGACGCCCGCAATCTCGCAGACCTCTGATACCCGGAATGCCGGCCGATTGGGGATCGAAACCGCGTCCACGCGTGCCGACAAGTATATGACCTCCGGACCCGTTTGTGACCTCAGCCGTCCGTCTTTCTCTTCCGGCGGCGCACCGTGATCCGGACCGGCGTCCCGAGAAACCCGAATTTGTCCCGCAGCTGGTTCACAAGAAACCGTTCATAGGAAAAATGGAACTCGGTGGCGACGTTGGTGAAAAACACGAAACGCGGGGGGGCAGTCGCAATCTGCGAGGCATACATGATGCGGACCTGCCGGCGATGTTTGCTGGTCGGTGGGTTGGCGACTGTGATTGCTTCCACAAACCGGTTGAGGTCCGACGTGCCCACCCGGTGTTGACGGGCATCGGCCACCTTGACGGCCATCTCCAGCACCTTGGCAGTCCGCTCCCCCGTCAGCGCCGACACGTGAATCACCGGCGCAAACTCCAGGAACTTCAACTGGAAGCGCAGGCGGTCGTCATATTCGGTGACAAATTTCTGCGGGTCGTCGCCCATGCGCTCGGCCATCAGGTCCCACTTGTTCACCACGATGACCACGCCGCAGCCGGCGGCTTCCGCCTCACCGGCAATGGCTGCATCGCGATCGGTCGGGCCTTCGGCCGCGTCGATCACCAGCACGGCCACATCCGCCTTCTCCATCGCGCGCTTGGCCAGCACGACGCTGATGGATTCGACCTGGCCTGCCGTCGCGACCTTGCCGGGACGACGCATGCCGGCGGTATCGACGAGGCGGATGCGCCGCTTCTGGTACTGAAGCATCACATCGACCGAGTCACGCGTCGTGCCCGGCATGTCGCTGACCATCACGCGGTCTTCACGCAACAGGCGGTTGACGATTGACGACTTGCCGACGTTTGGGCGACCGACAATTGCGAGCGCGATTTCCGGCTCGGTCTCGGCCGCCGGCTCGGTGGACTTGACGGGCATGGCCGCCACCAGCGCGTCGAGCAGTTCGTAGACACCGGTGCCGTGTTCGGCCGATACCTCGAACAGCTGATCAAAACCGAGCTTGTGGAATTCGTTGACGCGAGCCATCGCGCGTTTGTCGTCGGCCTTGTTCACCACGAGCAGCACGGGACAGTTGACCGTGCGAATCGCCTGCGCGATCTGCTCGTCTCCGACCACCAGGCCTTCGCGCCCGTCCACCATGAAAATGAGCAGGTCGGCTGCCTTCAACGCGCGCATCCCGTGATCGATCACCAACTCGTGGAGCGGATCGGTGGTCGCACCGAACAACCCGCCGGTGTCGACGAGCGTGAACTTTCGACCGGCCCACTCGCCCGGCACCGTCACCACGTCGCGCGTGGTGCCGGCCACAGGCGCCACGATGGAGCGACGCGTGCCGGCAATACGGTTGGACAATGTGGACTTGCCGACGTTGGGCCGGCCGACCAGCACCACCGACGGGCCCACCCCTGAAACGGACATCTTGACAGTGTAGCAGTTACGGCGAGACTTGACTCCGTAAGTGGGTGTATTTATAGTCACTTACGGACATCTCGTGGCCCGGAACTCATGATTAAAGTCGACATCGTTAACGAGGTGTCGCGCATTGCAGAAATCACCAAAGTCAAAGCCGAAGTGGCCGTTGACGCGGTGTTTGATGCCATGCGGGCGTCCATGATGAAGGGTGACCGCATCGAATTGCGCGGGTTCGGCGTGTTCCAGGTCAAACCCCGCAAACGTGGCATCGGCCGCAACCCCCGCACGGGCAAGGAAGTGAAGATCCCGCCCGGGCGCACCATCCGGTTCAAACCCGGCAAAGACCTCCAGAACATCTCCGGTGAATGAGTCGCTGAAGTTTCAGCACAAACTCCTCAGGCCGATCGTCCTCTTTCTGGCGACTGTGGCCACGACGGCACTGCTGGTCGGGCCGTGGTACTCGTTTGCGATTCTGCTGATTCTCGGGGCACACGAATTCGGGCACTACTTCGCCTGTCGCTGGCACAACGTCGACTGCACCCTGCCCTATTTCCTGCCCGCACCGCTGCCGATGACGGGCACCTTGGGTGCCGTCATCCGCATCCTGGAGCCGTTCCCCTCGCGACGGGCGCTCTTTGATATCGGCGTCGCCGGTCCCATCGCCGGCTTCATCACGTTGATCCCGTTTCTCGTGATCGGCATCTCCCTGTCGACCGTGGATGTTGTCCCGCCTGCAGGCGACATCCAGGTGTGGCTGGGTGAACCGTGGCTCTTCAAGGGCCTCGCCCGGCTGGTCCACGGCCCGCTCCTGGAGGGCACCGACATCTTCATTCACGAGCTGGGATACGCGGCCTGGTTCGGCATGCTCGCGACGGCGCTGAACCTGCTGCCGTTCGGCCAGCTCGACGGCGGTCACATTGCCTACGCGGTGTTTGGCACGCGGTCCCGCTACCTCTCGATGCTGACCCTTGCCGTCGTGATCACGCTCGCATTTGTCTCAAACAGCTGGATTGTGATGGCCGTCATGTTGTCGGCGATGGCCTACTTCATGGGCTTCCGTCACCCCGCGCCGCTCGACGACTGGACGCCACTCAACCGCGGCCGCGTCTTCGTGGCCCTCGTCGCGCTGGCGATCCTCATCGGGTGCTTTACACCCGAACCGATCACGATCAACTTCTAGGACGTCGCGTTCTAAGTGATTGCACATTTAGATCTGATGTCAACTTGTCGAATACGGATCGACGTCGACGACAGTCTTGCGTCGCAGGTCGGGACGCTGGTCGAGTGCGCGCTCAATCGCGTCGCGCATGGCGCGCCGGTGGGAGCCCTTCAGGAAAAACTGCGCGCGGTATTCGTCCTTGATCTTCGACATCGGCGCGGGCGCCGGACCCAGCAACGTCGCGCGGGGTCCGGCATGCCGGGTCAGACTCGCCAGCGCCTGCGCATCGTCAAGCGCCTTGCCCAGTGAGGGGCCGCGCACCACCACGTTGATGAGCCCGATGGTCGGCGGATAGTGCATGCGTGTGCGGAAGTCGATCTCCTGCGCGTAAAACGCGGCGTAGTCCTGCGCGGACGCGGCCTTGACGCTGTAGTGATCGGGATAGAGGGTCTGGACGATCGCCTCGCCAGGCATGTCTCCCCGGCCGGCGCGGCCGACGACCTGCGTCAACAACTGGAAGGTGCGCTCTGACGCGCGGAAGTCCGAGACGCCAAGACCGACGTCGGCCGAGACCACACCCACGAGTGTCACCGAGGGAAAATCGTGACCCTTCGCAATCATCTGCGTGCCGACGAGAATGTCCACGTCGCCGCGAGTAACGGCGTTCAGGACCTTGGCGATCGCGCCGCGACGACGGATCGTGTCGCGATCAACACGCGTAATCCGCGCGCCAGGAAAACGCGTGCGCACTTCGGCCTCGACGCGCTCGGTGCCAAACCCCGACTGCTCGAGAAACTCCCCGCCACAGGTACCGCACGCCTTCGGAATCACCGACGCATAGTTGCAGTAATGGCACCGCACCTTGCGAGCCGTCCGGTGAAACGTCAGCGTCACCGAACAATGCGGGCACTCCATCGTGGCCGCACATTGCCGACAAAATACGACGGTGGCGAAGCCGCGGCGATTGAGCAAAATCATGGACTGCTCGCCGCGGGAGAGGCGCTGCTCGAGCGCCTCCCACAGCGGCGCGCTGATCATGACGTCGGCGCCATGCGTCGAAAACTCCTGACGCATGTCGATCAGGCGCACGGCCGCAAGCGGGCGATTCCACACGCGTTGCGTGAGCATCAGATGGTCGTACCTCCCGGCCGCGGCATTTGAGGCCGACTCGAGCGACGGCGTCGCGCTGCCAAGGAGCACAACGGCGCCGGCCATGCGTGCGCGCACCACCGCCACGTCACGCCCGTGATACCGCGGTGCTTCTTCCTGCTTGTAGGCCTGGTCGTGTTCTTCATCAACGATGATGAGGCCGACGTTCTCCATCGGCGCAAAGACCGCGGAGCGCGTGCCGATGACGACCTCCACGTCCCCGCGACGAATCCGGTGCCACTGATCGTGACGCTCGCCATCGGAGAGGCCACTGTGCTGAATAGTTACCCGTCGTCCGAAGCGCGCGCGAAACAACCCAGCCACGGCGGGTGTCAGCGCAATCTCAGGCACAAGCACCAGGACGCGCTGGCCGCGCGACAGCACAAGGGCGGCCAGCCGCAGATACAGTTCGGTTTTGCCGCTACCGGTCACGCCCTGCAGCAACATGGCCTTGAACTGACCCGCAATGACCGCCTCTTCCATGTGGCGATAGGCGTGCGCCTGTTCGGGCGTGAGCTCGCGGCCGGCGGGCGTGGTGCCCTCGAGAGACCACATCGACGTGTCGGTGCCCCCCACGGCCTCAAACGGATCGCGTTCGACGATCTCTTCGCGGATGCGCACCAAGCCGGCGCGTTCCAGCGTGCGCACGGTCGCGAGTCCCACACCGGCTTTCCGCAATGCAGGCAGGGGCACGCCTTCTGGACTGCCCTTGAGCAACTCCGCAGCGGCGCGTTGTTTGTCGCCCCGTAGCGCCTGGGCCCGTAGCGCAGGGGCTTCAGCCCCTGCGTTGCCCCCGCGGCCAGAGCTCTGGGGCTCGATGGGCGTGATCCACTCGGCAATCGACACGCGGCGAAACGAGGTGGCCTCACCCTTGCGCGCTTTCGGTGGCATCGCGTTGAGCAGCGCGTCGCCGGGACCGGCGGCGTAATAGTCGGCAACCCACAACGCGAGCGCGACAACGGACTCCGGAAGGAACGCCTCGACGTCGAGTACGTCAACGATGTCTTTGAGTGTGCCCGATTCCGGGGCGGAGACCGGCGCGTCGATGACACAGCCGGTCACCACACGCGTGCCGAGCGGAACCGAGACACGGGCGCCACGCACCGGCCACGGCAGCGAGTCGGGCACCCGGTATGTCAGCCGACCCAGGCCTGGCACGGGCACCCCGACAGAGACGCAGCGATCGCTCACGCCTGATCGAGGAGGCTCTTGACGAGTTTCATGTCGTCCCACACGTCACGCTTGCGCTCGGGGCTGCGCAACAGATACGCCGGGTGGAAGGTCGGAATCAGTTGCGCGCCACGATAGTCGTGCAGCGTGCCGCGAATGCGCGAGATGGGCACATCGGTCTTGAGCAGTGTGTGGGCCGCAAAGGAGCCGAGCGCGACGATGACACGCGGTTTGATCGAGTCGATTTGCTGAAACAGAAAGGGTTCACACGTGGCCACTTCATCAGGTTCCGGGTTCCGGTTCCCTGGTGGGCGGCACTTGATGACGTTCGCGATATACACGTCGTCTCGCGTCAATCCAATCGCCTCGATGATCTTCGTCAGCAGTTGGCCGGCTCGCCCGACAAAGGGCACACCCTGCTCGTCTTCGTCCGACCCTGGCGCCTCGCCGACAAACATGAGATCCGCGTTGGGATTGCCGCTGCCGAACACGATCATCTGGCGGCCAAGGGTGTGCAGTTTGCAGCGCGTGCATTCGCCGATGTCGGAGCGGATCTCTTCTAGGGTGCTCACGGGGGTGCTCGCCGGGGTGCTCACGAGGGTGCTCAAAGCGGTCCGTGCCCGCCAGGCCGGGTCGGTCGTAATGCCGGCGACGCCGAGGTCACGGTAGTACTTGAGATGTTCGCGCAGGTTGTCTCGGTCGGTCATGCCTGGACCGTTGCCGGAGTGGAGGTCACGAGCCGTGCGACGCGGTCAAGAATGGCAGAGGCCACGGCGTCCTTCGACATCAGCGGCAACGATTCACTTCCCTGCGCGTCAATGAGCGTGACCTGATTGGTCTCCACATCAAAGCCGCTGCCTTCCGCGGCGACATCATTGGCGACCACGAGGTCGAGCCGTTTCTGTGTCAGCTTCGTTGTTGCGGCGCCCACGGGGTTTCCGGTTTCAGCCGCAAACCCGACAAGCACGGGACGCGAAGACGCGCCGCGCGCGTGGCCCAGGGACGCGAGGATGTCGACGGTGCGCTCAAGCGTCAAGGTCGGGTCCTCGCCTTTCTTGATCTTCGTCGATGCCGCTCCGCCTGCCGGTGTGTAGTCGGCCACCGCTGCGGCCATGATGACCACGTCAGCCTGTGTCGCGGCGGCAGTGACCGCCACGTGCATGTCTGCGGCGCTCCGCACACGTGTGACCGATGACACCTGAGGCGGCTCGACGGAGGTCGGTCCGGCAATGAGATGCACGATGGCGCCACGCCGCATCGCTTCTCGCGCGATGGCAAATCCCATGCGGCCGCTGGACCGATTGCCGAGATAGCGGACCGGGTCGAGGTCTTCGTAGGTGGGTCCCGCGGTGACGAGCACACGCAGACCGGCCAGCGATTCAGGTGACGAGGTCTCGCGCGCGCGGACCACGCGGTCCACGACCTCCGCGATCTCCTCTGGCTCGGCCAACCGGCCCTTCCCGACCCAGCCGCAGGCGAGGTAGCCTTCGCCGGGTTCGACAAACGTGGTGCCGCGTGAGGCCAGCGTTGAGAGATTGGCGCGTACGGCCGGGTGTTCCCACATCACGGTGTTCATGGCCGGTGCGAGCACCAGCGGCGCGCGCGTGGCGAGATACAGCGCACTGAGAAAGTCGTCGGCGAGTCCCTGGGCGAACTTGGCAATGACATTGGCCGTGGCGGGTGCCACGACCAGCGCGCGCATCTCAGTGGCGAGCGCAATGTGCTCGATGTCGGCGTTCATGCCGGCGGCCCACTGCGATGTAATGACCGGCCGCCGGGTGATGGCTTCAAACGTGAGAGGGCCGACGAACCGCCGCGCATTGCGCGTCATGATCGCCTGCACGTCGTAGCCGCGTTTCTGGAGCAGGCGCGCGACCTCGACGGATTTGTAGGCGCCGATGCCGCCCGACACTCCCAGACCCACCAGGGGCATGTGTGGGCTCGTTACTCCGTCGGTTCGACGAGGATCACGGGTTCGTCGACGCGGGCGACGGCGCCGGCGGCGACTTCCTGCTGCGCGCGGCGCGCAGGCTGGGCTGAGCCTTCCACCTTCGGCAGGCAGCCGCGCAGCAACTGATGCGCGCGCGCCGATGCGATGGCGACAAACTCAAAACGACTTTCGGGATTGTTGATTTTTGGTGATTCAGTCATGAAACCCTCTCTGAAAACGATTCAATAATCGGCTCAATCGCGCCGCGGCGGCGTGCCAGCTTCGCGCGTTCGGCCATCACAATGGCGGCCAGTTCTCCCACACACCGTTCGAGCACGTCGTTGACGACGACGTAGTCGTAGGCGTCGACCGCGGTGACTTCCCTGCGCGCCGTGAGGAGGCGACGCGCCATCTCCGGCTCGGGATCGCTGCTCCGTTTCCGCAGGCGCTCCTCCAGCACCGCGAACGACGGCGGCAACATGAAGACCGCAATGGTTTCCGGCCGGTGCTCACGGACCTGCCGCGCGCCCTGGACGTCAATCACGAGGACCAGGTCCTCGCCCTCAGACAGCCGACGCTCTGTTTCAGTACGTGAGGTCCCGTAATAGTTGCCGAACACGTCGGCCCATTCGAGCAATGCCTCCGCAGCGATCTGGGCCTCGAACGTTTCCCGGCTGACAAAATTATAGTCGACCCCATCGGTTTCGCCCGCCCGTCTCGCCCGGGACGTGTACGAGCGGGACATCCGCAGCCCTGGGACCAGCTGGACAAGTTGTTCGATGACGGTGGTCTTGCCCGTCGCGCTGGGGGCCGACACGACAAACAACAGCCCAGGCGGGGGGTTATTCGACATTCTGGACCTGTTCCTTGACCCGCTCGAGCTCGGCCTTGGCCGAGACCACGAGCTCAGTGACCGCCAACCCTTCGGCCTTGGAGCCGATGGTATTTATTTCGCGATTCATCTCCTGCACCAGGAAATCCAGCTTCCGGCCGCAGGGTTCGGGCCCGTTGGCCAGTCCCCTCCAGTGTTCCACATGCCCGCGCATCCGCGAGATCTCTTCGTGCACATCCGAGCGGGCGACAAATCGCACGACTTCCTGGGAGACGGCGACCGGGTCGAGCTGGACGTCGGACGGCAGCGCCGCGAGGCGTTCTCGCAATCGGGCGTCCATCGCCGCCTGCCCCGCGGCGGCGCCGGCTTCGACCGTGTCGACAAACACGCTGAGCGTCTGCACGCGCTTGTCGAGGTCAGCCGCGAGAAACTGGCCTTCTGTTTCGCGCATCACGACGAGCGCGTCTATCGCTTCCACAAGAACCGATTCAATCAGCGCCGCCTGGGCCGCGCCCGCGGCGGTGTCGGACACATCGGCGGCCGGCGCAAACCGAATATCCAGCGCGTGGGGAATGCGGAGCAGATCCGACGCGGTCAACGTGCCGGTCACCAGCCCCTTGTCGCGCGCGGCGTCCACGACGGCATTGACCTGCACGACGAGCGCCTCATTCAGCGTCACGACGCGCGCTGGTTCGGATGTGTTGTCACACGAGAGCGCCACGTCGACACGGCCGCGCGTCAATCGTTGCTGCAGCAGCGCCTTGATGCGCGCGTCCATCCCGGCAAGCGACGAAGGCGCCTTGACCTGAATGTCGAGGAACCGGTGGTTCACCGACTTGATGGTCACACCGGCCGACACCCCGTCAGCCTCACGGCTGACCGATGCGAACCCTGTCATGGATCGAATCATGCGTTGTCCTCATCGTTGCGATCGTCGAGCACCTGCAGCGCATGGAGACGGGCGTAGACGCCTCCTGGACGATTGACGAGGTTCTCATGGCTGCCCACCTCGGCGACCACGCCATGCTCAAGCGCCACGATCACATCCGCATTCCGTACCGTCGAGAGGCGGTGCGCGATCACAAATGTCGTTCTGTTGCGCATCAGATTCACCAGTGCGTCCTGCACGAGCTGCTCCGACTCGGAATCAAGCGCCGAGGTCGCTTCGTCAAGGACGAGCAGCGGGGCGTTGGTCAGAATGGCACGCGCGATGGCGAGGCGCTGCCGTTGCCCGCCGGAGATACGTTGGCCACGTTCGCCAATCCGCGCGTCGTAGGCGCCGACGAGCGTCTCAATGAAGTCATGCGCGTGCGCCGCTTTCGCCGCGGCCTCGATCTCGCCACGCGACGCCGTCGGCGCGCCATACGCAATGTTGGCGGCGATGGTGTCGTCAAACAGCACCGTTTCCTGCGTGACGAGCGCGATCTGGGCACGCAGCGAGGCAAGCGTGACATCCCGCACATCAACGCCATCAATCAGCAACGCGCCTTCCGTGACGTCGTAGAACCGCGGAATCAAATTGACCAGCGTCGTTTTTCCCGCACCGCTGAGCCCGACGATGGCCACCACCTGACCAGCCTTCACCGTGAACGACACGTGGCGCAGCACGAAGGTATCGGGGCGATCGTCGTACGCAAACCCCGCGTCGCGGAACTCGACCCCTTCCCGCACGCGCGCGAGCGGCGTTGCGCCCGGGCGTTCTTTCACCTCAGTGTGCGTATCCAGCATGTCAAAAATGCGCTGGCAGGCCGCAATGGCCTGCTGCAAACCTGCGTTGACGCGGCTGAGTTTCTTGATCGGCGCATACATCATCAGCGCGGCGGTCAGAAACGACGCAAAGGCGCCAGGTGAGATCACGTTCTGCTGAATCTTCAGAGCCGCGTAATACAACAGGCCGGCGGCCGCGACGCCACCCATGAATTCCATCAGCGGCGGCAACGCGGACATGGCGCTCGTGATGCGCATGTTCGTCCGATACACAGCCGCGCTTGCCGCGCCAAACCGTGCGAC
>JBKJTD010000452.1:0-4191 GCA_046590915.1 Vicinamibacterales bacterium | reverse complement strand
GCCGGAGGCCGTGCTGGCGGTGCGCCGCGTGGAGGAGCCGCTCCGCCCGCAGGCGCCACGCCACCCACACCATCCACCCCACCAACGCCACCCACGCCAGCGGGTCCGCGCGCTTGGGGCACGTTCGAACACGTGCCGCGCTTCCATAACAACTACGTGGGCATGCGCAATCGGTTTGCGCTGTTGAGCGAAGCGTACGCCTATGCGACGTTTGAGGATCGCATCAAGGCCACCAACTACTTCATCGAAGAAGCGATGAACTTCGCGCATCGCAACGCCGTGAAGATCCGGCAGGCCGTGGAAGACGCGGATCGTGAAGCCGTCACGGGCAAGACGCTCGCAACGCGGGCGCAGATCAAGAGCGGCGGGATGATCGAAATCCTGATGGGTGAGGTCGAGGACGAGAAAAACCCGATCGATGGCGGTGTGATGAATCGGCGCAAGGACGTCATCATCAAGGAACAGATGACCGATCGTCTGTGGTTTGAGCCGACGGCCACGACCACCGCGCCATCCGAGTACTACATTCCCGCGTCAGCCACCAAGGCGCTCGAACTGCTGCGGCATCACGGCATCATGATGAAGCAGACCACCGCGCCGGTGACCGGACTCCAGCAATACACGATTGCCACCAACGTGCAGGCTGCCCCGCGGGCCGGCATCGACATCAACGGGCACGCACTCCGAACGCTCACCGGCACATGGGCAGTCGGCAGCGCCCCGGCGCCTGCCGGCTCATGGCTGGTGCCGATGAACCAGCCGCTGGCGCGTCTGGCGTTTTACTTATTGGAGCCCAACTCCGACGACGGCGTCACCACGTGGAACTTCCTCGACGAGATGATCGGCGAGGGCGTAACGGTGTATCCGATTTTCCGCAAACAGTAGCAGGGCGCGGCTGAAGAGCATTCACACCGAGACGTGGAGGACTGGGAGAACACCAAAGAGGCTCTTCTTCCAGCCGACCAACACTCTGCCGCCGCAGAGGTCGCCAGCCGACGCCCTACGCGAGTTGTGCGAGCCGTTTCTCCACATCGGAGATCGCGGCTTGCAACTGCTTGCGGCGCACCGGGTGTTCGGTCGCGTCAAACTGACGCTTCAATTCCGAGAGTCCCAGCTTGAGGGATGTCATCTCCGCGGTCTTGACCGGGTCGATTTGCGGCCTCAGCGCCCGGCGCTCACGCCGAGCGGCTTCCCGTTCGTCGGCCAGTTCCTGAATTCTCGCGTCCGCGTCAATAAGGCCTTCGCCTGCGTCACCCATGATTTTTCAAGATAACAGAGCTTGGTGGCATCCTGCGATAGGATCGCGCGCATGCGCAGATTTTTTTTCGTCCTGACCGCACTGATGGTTCTGGTGTCTCTCACCGCGACTGCGCGCCCCGAAACGCAGCCTCCTCCGATTACGTCCCTGCTTGGGCGAACGCTTACGCCTTCCCCCATTGCTCCAGAGGCAAAAGCGCGCATGGAGGCCCAGTTGGCCACCGCTCTGGCCACGTGGGAGAAGAACCCTGACGATGCCGATGCGCTCATTTGGGTGGGACGCCGGGCGGCGTATCTCGGGCAGTACCGGGAGGCGCTCAAATATTTCACCGACGGCATCCTGAGACATTCTTCAGACGCGCGGATGTATCGACACCGCGGGCACCGCTATCTCACTGTGCGCGAGATAGATCGCGCCATTGCCGACTTTGAAAAGGCCGCCTCGCTGATTGCCGGTCAGCCTGACCAGGTTGAACCCGACGGCCAGCCCAACGCGCGCAGTGTTCCGACCAGCACGTTGCACTCAAACATCTATTACCATCTGGCACTCGCGTATTACCTCAAGGGCGACTTCAGCCGCGCCGCCGATACGTGGATGAAGGCCCGTGACGTGGTGCGCAACGCCGACAACCTTGTGGCCACCAGTCACTGGATCTATCTCTCGTTGCGCCGGGCCCGCCGCGACGCGGACGCCGCCGCCGTCCTCGCGCCCATCACGGCGAATCTTGAGGTGATTGAAAACGGCAGCTACCACCAGTTGCTGCTCATGTACAAGGGTGAGCGCACGCCTGAGCAGGTCCTCAAAGCCGCCGGCGAGGGCCCCGGCGGCTCGGCCGTGCGCTACGGCGTCAGTGCCTGGCACTTCATCTCAGGCCGCCGTGCCGAAGCCTCGACACTGTGGGCGTCGATTCTCGAGGGTTCTGACTGGGCTTCGTTTGGCTACCTCGCCGCCGAGTCTGAGGTGGCTGCGCGGCGCTGACATTTCTTAAATGAGCCAATGAGGCAATGGGCCAATGAAGAGCATTGTCGTCACGCCGCATTCATTGCCTCATTGCCTCATTGGCCCATTGGCCCATTAACGAGGGACGTGAGTAATTAACGAAACCACCGAGCGATGTCGTTGAAGATGACCGTGACCATCAGCATCAGGATCATCACGACGCCGACCATGAGGGTGCGTTCCTTGACCTTGACGCTCAGGTCCCGGCGGGCGAGGCCTTCGATGGCGAGAATGGTGATGTGACCGCCGTCCAGAACGGGAATCGGCATCAGGTTCAGCACTCCGAGATTGAGGCTGATCATCGCCATCAGGCTCAACAGTGCCACCCAGCCGAGCTGCGCGGTCGCGCCTGAGATTTCGGCGATCGCCACCGGGCCCATCAACTGATTCATGGGCGTCTCGCGAGTGAACAGGCCCCCCAGGACGGTGCCGATCTGTTTGCTGCCTTCCCAGGTCTGGTTGACGCTCATTCGGGCGGCTTCGATCACGCCAGGCTCCACGCGTCGGGTTTCGTAAAACATCACTTCGGCGCCGATGCGGCCGCGGTCGCCTGTGAGCACCGGCGTAATCGTCAGCGCGACCTCCTGGCCGTTGCGTTCGACGTGAAACACCATCGGCTTGTCTGGGCTCTTGCGGATGCGGTCGAGCACCTCGGGCTGCGCGAGGCCGCGCTCGCCATTGACGCCGACAATGACGTCGCCGCGCAGCAGTCCGCCCTTGGCTGCCGGGTCTCCGGGCACAACCGTGAGGACGCTCGGCCGCATCTTCGCGAGCACGTTCAGCGTGCCGATGTCGAATCGTCCCTCTGCGGTGGGGGTCACGCGGATGTCGATGAACTCGCCGCCACGCTCGACGACGATCGTGACCTCGCGATTGGCTTTTGTTGCCACCGCGAAGTCGAATTCGTCCCAGGTGCTGACCTGGGTCTCGTTGACGCGCACGATGCGGTCGCCGACCTTGAGTCCGGCCTGCGCGCCAACCCCATCGGCCGCGACAGTGCCGATCACCGGTGGCGCCGAGCGATACAGCGGTTCATCCGCGCCCTGCGTCAGCACCACCGTGGTCAGCAGAAATGCGAGCAGGATGTTCATCACCGGGCCGGCCAGGTACACCTGAAAGCGCAC
Organism: Vicinamibacterales bacterium; assembly: GCA_046590915.1. Taxonomy (GTDB): domain Bacteria; phylum Acidobacteriota; class Vicinamibacteria; order Vicinamibacterales; family SCN-69-37; genus SYFT01. The sequence goes on along the minus strand of JBKJTD010000452.1, from coordinate 810 downwards.
CCACTTGCTCTTGGAGAGAAACTCGGTCGGGTCGCCAGAGGGTGTGTCCTCAACGGTTTCCCCGGCGAGCTTGACGTAGCCGCCCAGTGGAATCGCACTGATGCAGTACTCGGTATCGCCTCGCGTCACCTTGAACAACTTGGGGCCGAACCCAAGCGAAAACGCGAGCACCTTGACCCCATACCAGCGCGCGACCATGAAGTGGCCAAGCTCGTGAACGAAGATCAGGACGCCCAGCACGAAGAGGAACGGTCCGATGGTCTGCAAAAATCCGAGAATGGCGTCCATATCTAACCTTTCGATACTAGCGTACGGACGGTTTCGGACGAGACACGCCTGGCCCACTCGTCGGTGGCGCGGACATCGGCCAGAGTGGCCGGCACAGAAGTCTCGCGGCCGGCAGCATCCAGGGCCCGTTCAATCACCACGGGAATATCGATAAACCGGAGGCGCTCATCGAGGAAGGCCTCGACCGCGATCTCATTGGCCGCATTGAGCACGACAGGCCACGCCCCACCGTGTTCGAGCGCCGCATACGCGAGGCGCAGACAGGGAAAGTGGTCGGTATCGGGCGGCCCAAACTCAAGCGACCCCATACGTGCCAGATCGAGGTGAGGTACCGGGGCGGTCCATCGATCGGGGTAGGAAAACGCGTACTGGATCGGCAGCCGCATGTCCGTCACTCCCAGCTGCGCCATGACCGACCCGTCAATGAGTTCCACCATCGAATGGACTACTGACTGGGGGTGAACCACCACGTCAATGCGATCGGCCGGCACGTCGAACAACCATCGGGCTTCGATGACCTCA
>JBKJTD010000281.1:0-3848 GCA_046590915.1 Vicinamibacterales bacterium | reverse complement strand
ATCACGGAAAGTGAAGTTCTCAGGATTTCGTGGACAGTCTCGTCGGAGGCTACTTTACGGTCCACGCCACCAGTGCGGCATTCGCGCCGCTGCCGGTGGCCATCACGATGAACTGACGGCCGGACCGCGCGCGATACGTCATCGGGGTGCCGGCGGACCGCCGTGAGAGTGGGAAGCGCGCGATCTCCTTGCCGCTGACCTTGTCGAACACATTCAGCGCGTTGTCGCCTCCGCCGCCAATGACGAGTCCGGACTTGGTGACGATGACGCCCGGGGCGCCGGCGGCACCCAGCCGTGTCGGCAGTGGTACGCCGGCGAGTAGCGGATGCGATCGCACTTGCGGGTTGTCGCCGAACGGCACGCGCCAGGCGATCGCTCCGCGTCCCAGATCGAAGGCGACCAGTTCACCATACGGCGGCTTCACTAACGGGAGGGTTCCCATGCGGTCCGTGCCGGTGTAGCCGGCCGGCGGCGTCGGCGCGAAGGTGCCTCCGCCAATCGCGCCGACAAACGCGGCATCGACCTCAGATGCGCGCGGATTCGCGGCCGTCCGATCGGACGGTCGAATGCGCGCCAGAGCCGGCTGGTGACTGGTCTTCACATACAGGCGGCCCGTCTCGGGATCGAATGCCGACCCACCCCAGTTCGCGCCGCCAATGATTCCCGGATTCATGAGTGTGCCCGCGACCGAGGGTGGGGTGTACAACGGGCCAATCCGGTATTTCTTCATTTCGGCCTGTGCCTGCGCCTTCAATTCCGGAGTGAAATCCATCGCATCGTCGAGCGTGAGGCCTTGCGGCGAAAACGCCGGAGGCTGGGTGGGAAACGGTTGCGTGGGCCACGCGTGTTCGCCGGCGACGTCGCTGGCCGGCACCGGCCGTTCTTCGATCGGCCAGATCGGTTGTCCGGTGACGCGGTCAAACACAAACGCCAGCCCTTGTTTGGTGAGCTGCACCACGGCGTCCACTCGCCGGCCATTCACAGTGACAGTGACCAGCGCCGGCGCCGATCCGGGGTCGTAGTCCCACAGGCCGTGGTGTACGAGCTGGAAGTGCCACTTCCGCACACCGGTGGCGGCGTCAAGGCACACGATCGATTCGCCGTACAGATTCGCACCCGGGCGGTCACCGCCGAAAAAGTCGTTACTCGGGGTGCTGACCGGCAGATAGAGCAGTCCGCGCGCATCGTCGAGCGACATGGGGGCCCAGACGTTTGTGTGACCGGCCGTCTTCCACGAGTCGTTGCCCCATGTGTCGTTGCCGAATTCTCCTGCGCCGGGCACAGTGTTGAAGCGCCACACCTGCTTGCCGGTCCGTGCATCAAACGCGCGCACATCGCCAGGCGGGTCGCCTTTGTAGACCAGTCGGTCGCCGACACCGTTTCCTAGAATGATCAGGTCCTTGTAGATCACCGGGGGCGACGTGTTGGTGTAGTGCGTCCGGTTCACCTCGCGCCGCAGGCCCTGGGTCAGGTCGACAGTGCCGTTCGTGCCGAACGATGTGATCGGCTCGCCGGTCTTGGCGTCCAGCGCGATCAGGCGCCAGCGGCTGTTGATGAAGATGCGGGTCTGCGCGCCGTCGCGCCACGCGGCCACGCCCCGGTGCACGAACCCGGTTCCATTCGGGGGTTGCCCGTCCTCGTACGCCTTCGGATCGTGCGACCAGATTTCCTTGCCCGTCTCTGCGTCAAGGGCAACGACCCGGTTGTACGGCGTGCTCACGTAGAGCACGTTGTCGATCATCAGTGGGGTGTTCTGGAAATTGCCTGGCTGCGCGCCAAATTCCGGCATCGGCTGTTCACCCGTGGCCCACTCCCAGGCCTGCGCCAGCCCGGACACGTTGGCCGGTGTGATGTCCTCAAGGGGCGAGTAGTGGGTGGCCGCATTGTCTGCGGCGTAGGCGGGCCAGGGATTGGCCGGTTTCGGACTTTGGCCGCGCAGCGGCATGATGCCCGCCGTCACAAGCAGGATCAGAAGGATTCGTGGGCGCATGCCGAGACTGTCAACCAGTCCAGTCGTGGTGTCAAGTGGTCCGGCGAACGGATTGCCCGTGGGTTTTCTCTAACGCGCCGCTGCCGTCGTGACCATCCACACGTCCGACTGCGAATCGAGCGCGCCCAGATACAGCGTACGCCCGTCCTGCGATATCGGCGGCACGTTTCCCCAGAAGCGCCACGCGGGATCTGCGAACACCGTGCGGTGCGTTCCGGTCTGAGTGTCGACAATATGCATCCGGTGGGATCGGTCGATGACGACCAGGCGCCGGTTGTCGGCAAGCCAGGAGACCTGGTAGGAGTCGCCGATGTCATTGCGCATGACGATTCGACCTGAGGCGCCCGACTCGAACGCGTACACACCAACCGCCTTGATCGTCCCTGCCCGCGACATGACGGGGCCGGCGAGCCTTTGGCCGTCCGGTGACCAGTGGATGGGGATCAACCACTCCTCGGCGGTGCCAAGGCCTTCAAGTTTCTGCGCGTTGCCAGGCGCCCATGGCAGCGCGGGATCCGCAACCCAGGCATCGGGGCTCATCTGAGTACTGGCCACCAACCGATTCCCGGACGGCGAGAGCGTCGGGAAATGGATGTTGATTCCTGGCTGTTCCGAAATCTTTCGCAAGCCGCTGCCATCCACTTTGATCCCGAAGATCTCGAAGCGTCCCGTCCGGTTTGAGTAAAAAATGATCTCGTTCCCGTTTTGCGAAAACCTCGGCCATCTGTCCCTGAAGACGTCGTCGGTAACCCGGCGCAGCTCGGAGCCGTCACTGCGGCAAATGAAGATGTCGTCTCGGCGTCCCGACTGGGAACTCAGGAGCAGCCACTGACCGTCGGGCGAGATGCCGGTCGGCGTCAAGACATCGTTCGCGCGGATCAGTGTGCGGATGGGGCCGATGCGCTCGGTGTCAGGGTCGAACGAGACCGCGACGGGATTGACGTTGCGGATTTCTGACCGGAACACGATTCGCGAACCGTCCTTTGACAGACTTGGCCGATCTGCAGACGCGTAGACGCCCTTCGTAATCGGTTCGGCCTGCGAGAGTGCGTGACCCGTCGCCTCGGCTATTGCGACCCGCCACACATTCATGGAACCGCCGCGATCGCTGGCGAAGTACAGGTGCTGCCCATTGGACGACCATGTCGGGCTCCAGTCCACCGCCGGATCCTCAAACACGGGCCGGACGTCGCTTCCATCGGCAGCCATCGTGTACAAATCTCGCTGTCCGCCGGTGATGCGCCAGTAGGCGATACGTGCTCCGGAAGGTGACCACGACGGTTGCATCGCGTCTCCGTCCGAGATCTTGCGAGGTGGCGCGTCGCCGCCGGCAGGCACGCTCCAGAGCGCGCTGATGGAATGGCGTGTGTACGGATCGTTGGCTTCCTCTGTGGCGAAGACAATGTGCGTGCCGTCGGCTGACCACGCGGCATCGAAACCGAAATCTGTGAGGCGCCGGGCCGACTCACCAGTGGCACCGGCGGCGAAGATCCCACCGTCGCGATCCCCTTCATGAAAGGCGATTTTCAGGCCATCCGGGGAGAACGCAGGGCCGCTTTCGTTCCTGTTCGGATCCGCGGCGATGGGGATGGCGTTTCGGCCGCCGACGCGCTGAACGTACACGTCCCACGTGCCCTTCGACCGTACCGCGTAGGCAATGGAGTTCCCGTCAGGAGAGATGGTCGGGGCGGTTTCTTCGCCTGCCTGGTTGGTGAGCTGCATGAAGGTCGAGAATCCGGGGTCGGTCACTGCGCCTCGTCGGCCCGTCACCCACCCCGCCGCGGCAGCCGCGGCCAACACAGACACGGCGGCCGCCACCTGCACGGCGCGTGATCGGGGAGAACGGGTTGCCGCCCGC
>JBKJTD010000269.1:0-5452 GCA_046590915.1 Vicinamibacterales bacterium | reverse complement strand
GATCGACCCGCCTTCCAGGTTCCACTGCACATTCGCGCCCGTGCCGCGCGACTGCAATCCCACCTGCTGGCCCGACGATGAGCCGCCCACGTTGAGGCCGGCCTGCACACCCGGGGTCATGTTGATGATCTGCCACGGGTCGCGCGCCGTCGGAATCTTTTCAAGGATTTCCGCCGTGAACGTCGCACCCGATGTGGTTTTCTTCGTATCAACGACGGGGGACGCCGCCGAAACGGTGACCTCTTCCGTCATGTTGCCGACATCCATCTTCATGTCGACCGGGGCGTTGAACCCGCTCGTAATGACGATGTTGTTGCGGACGACTTTCTTGAACCCGGTGAGCTCGAATGTCACCGCGAACGTGCCGACGGGCACGACCGGAAACTGGTACGCACCGCTGTCAGCGGTCACGCCCACCAGCGGCGCCTGCAGGGAAGGCCCGCTCACCGTCACAGTCACACCCGGCAGCACGGCGCCGGACGCGTCAGTTGCTTTTCCGAAGATCGATCCAGTCGCCTGAGCGCTGGCCGCTCCGGTCATCAACACCGTCAGCACGGTGGCTATCACTGCTACTCGAAAAACTCGCATCATCCTCTTCTCCTCCACTCGGTCACAGGGACGTGAACGGCGCCTCAGCGGCGGGGCAACGCTCCACCGAATCGGCAAGGGATCCCTGCAACGGTGGGGCATCCTACGCTGGCGGGAGACCAAGGGTCAAGGCAGCCAGCCGGGTGCCACTCGCGGTGCATGAATCCGGTGACTTGTGACTTTGCAATTTGTCGCCCATTGCAAAGGCAGACAGATTTGTGGAATGTGTGCCATTTTCGGGCAGTTAGTAGCGGATTCGCCAAAAAGGCGAAAGTCGATACTCCAAGGCGTTGGACCTGGGGTCCAGTACCTTGGATGTGGTTACGGTACGCGGTCGTAGACGCATGATGTTCGATTGGTTTGCCTGCCTCCATGTGCTCGGCTAGACTGCGCCGAAGATGAACAGGCTGCTGATTTCCCTCGTGGTCGCCCTTGCCGCCTGGTCCGCCACCACGACCTCAGAGGTCGTTTTCTTGGACAACAGAACGACCTCTGAGGTCGTTCTGGGCGTCCAGGGGCAGGTGGACCCCACTCGTTTCGCGAAGATTGACGACGTCGTCAACGCCGACATCAAGGACAAGAAGCTCCCCGGGGCTGTGGTGGTCGTGGGCCAGGGCGATACGGTGCACTACCGCAAGGTCTACGGCAATCGTGCACTTGCACCGACTGCCGAGCCGATGACCATCGATACGGTGTTCGATATGGCGTCGCTCACGAAGGTCGTGGCCACCACCTCGGCGGTGATGATGCTGGTCGAGGATGGCCGCATCCGGCTGAGTGATCCCGTCGCGCAGTTCATCCCGGAGTTTGGCAAATACGGCAAGGAGCGGGTGACCATCCGTCACCTGCTGACCCACATGTCCGGTCTGCGGCCCGACGTGGATCTGGCCGACGCATGGGTGGGGCATGATGCCGCCATCCAGCTCGCCAATGAAGAAGTGCTGATGGCGCCGCCCGGACGCCGTTTTGTGTACAGCGACATTGGCTTCTTCCTGCTCGCCGACATCGTTGCGCGCGTAAGCGGACAGAAGTTCGAGACGTTCGTCGAGGCCAGGCTGTTTAAACCGCTGGGGATGGTCGACACCGGGTTCCTTCCGGCCGCAGCGTTGCGTGATCGCATTGCGCCGACCGAAGTGTGCACACCGTACGGCTGGCCGTGCGCGGGGCCTGACGCGAAGATGTTGCGGGGCACGGTCCATGACCCGACCGCGCGCCGCATGGGTGGCGTTGCCGGTCACGCGGGCCTCTTCAGCACGGCCAACGACATGGTGCGTTTCGCGCGCATGTTGCTGCGCGGTGGAGAACTCGACGGCGTGCGGGTGATGTCGCCGCTCACTGTTGCGCGGATGACCAGCCCTGCGACACCAGAGGGTGAGACGAACGTGCGCGGGCTTGGCTGGGACATGGACTCGTCGTACTCCTCCAATCGCGGCGAACTGCTGCCGCTCGGCTCGTTTGGCCACACGGGCTTCACGGGCACCTCGCTGTGGGTGGACCCGACGACCAAGGCGTTCGTGATTTTTCTCTCGAATCGTCTGCACCCCGAAGGCAAGGGGGACGTCACGCCGTTGCGCGCACGTGTGGCCACGATCGCGGCATCGGCGTTTACCGCGCTTGATACCTCGGCCGTCGCGGCCAGCCGCCGTTCTTTTGACGCCCAGACTCCGGCAGTGACACCACCCGCCTCTACACCGGTGCTCAACGGCATCGATGTATTGCGAGCCACGGGGTTCGCAGCACTCAAAGGTATGAAGGTCGGACTACTGACCAACCACACGGGACGCACGCGCGACGGCGCAGCGACCATTGACATCATGAACGACGCGCCGGGTGTCACGCTCGCGGCGTTGTTCAGTCCGGAGCACGGCATCCGCGGCCTGCTTGATGCCACCGTGCCGTCGTCCAAAGACGAAAGGACAGGGCTGCCGATCCACTCCCTCTACGGCGAGACTCGTCGGCCAAACGACGCCATGCTGGAGGGCCTCGACGCCATTGTGATTGACCTGCAGGATGTGGGCGCGCGGTTCTACACCTACATGACGTCGATGGCGTTCGTGATGGAGGAAGCGGCAAAACGCAAGATCAAGGTCGTTGTGCTCGATCGGCCGAACCCGATCGGCGGCGTGTCGATCGAAGGCCCCGTGCTCGACGAAGCGCTCGCAAGTTTTGTCGGATATTTCCCCGCGATGCCCACCCGACCCGGCATGACGCTCGGGGAGATCGCGAAACTCTTCAACGCGGAAAAAAAGATCGGCGCCGACCTTACGGTGGTGGCGATGCGTGGATGGCGCCGGGACGCGTGGTTTGATGAAACCGGGCAGACGTGGATCGGCCCGTCGCCCAACATGCGCAATCTCTACGCGGCGACACTCTACACAGGCCTCGCGTCCTTTGAGAGCACCAATATCTCCGTCGGCAGGGGCACGGACACACCGTTCGAGCACATCGGCGCACCGTGGATTGACGGCGCGCGCCTCTCGGAAGCGCTCAACGCACGCAACATCCCAGGCGTACGGTTTTACCCGGTCCAGTTCACGCCGACGTCTTCGAAATTCGCGAAGGAAGAGTGCAAAGGCGTGTTCATCGTCATCACCGATCGCAACGCGGTGCGGTCTGTCCGCGTCGGTGTGGAGATTGCCTCCGCGCTCTACAAGCTGTTTCCCGGCAAGTTCGAGATTGACCTCGCCAATCGTCTGTTTGGATCAGTGGCTGGGCTGACGCGAATCAAAAACGGCGACGACCCCGCCACCATCGCCGCGTCATGGAGCGCCGGCGAAGCCCGCTGGCGCCTCATGCGCGCGAAGTACCTGCTGTACTACTAGGCTAGGAGCCTTCACCATGAGGCTCCATGAGGGTCCATGAGGAATACGGTGGTGGTTGTAAGACGATCGGGGTTGAAGGCCCGGCTTTGCCGGGCCGCGTGGGAGGAGAGAGGCGACGAATGAATACTCCTGGAGACTGCCGAAGCTGAAGCTTCGGTCTCCAACGGCAGGAGCATTCATTCGTCGTCTCTCTCCTCCCACGAATGCCGCCGCAGGCGGCATTCAACCCCTCACCATCATGGTCTTCATGACCATCATGGTAAAAAAGCTACATGTCTACATGACTACTGTGAACGTCAGAGATACAACATCGCGTAGACGATCACGCCCGTCACCGACACGAACAACCAGATCGGCAGCGTGATCTTCGCAATTTTTCGATGCTTTGCATCGTCTCGAATCAGACCTCGACGGAGCGTGACAATCGCCAGCGGCACGACGGCGGCCGCGAGGATGATGTGCGGGATCAGGATCGTGAAGTACACGATTCGCAACACCCCTTCGCCTGTGTAGGGCTTTGAGCCCACTTGCGCGTGATAAATCACGTACGAGATCAGAAAGACGATCGACGTGGCAAACGCGGTGAGCATCGTTCGACGATGTTGCTCAATACGTCCGGCCCGGATGTGACGATACCCAAGCACAAGCAGGATGGTGCAGAGGCCGTTGAGGGCTGCGTTCAGCGTGGGAAGTTGCTCGACAGTAATCATCGTGTGGCCGTCATGACAATCCACAACAGTGGCAAATAGATGATCGACGCGTAGAACACCAGTCGGGCATTTTCACGAGTCCGGTTCATGGCGAACTTGATGGTGATGGCCAGTTGCGCCAGCCCGAGCACCAGCGCGCCAATGCTGTAGATGTGACTCGCGATGCCGGCAATCGCGGGCAACACGCTGATGGGCACAAGCGTGGCAGACCAGACAACAGCCTGGCGTCCTGTCATGGCGCCTGTGACGTCCACCACGGGCAACACCGGTATGCCGGCGCGCCGGTATTGCTCGCGGTACATCCACGAAATCGCCAGCACGTGCGGCAACTGCCATACGAACATGATCAGGAACAGCGACCACCCGCCGAGGTCGGCGATGGACCCGCGGCTGGCAGCCCAGCCGATCATTGGCGGCAATGCGCCGGGCACCGAACCCACCACCGCGGCAAACGACGTGTGTCGTTTGAGCGGGGTGTAGAACCATACGTAGCTGACGAGGGTCGCCAGCGCGACGAGCGTCGCCAACCCGTTGATGGCCACCCACAGGATCGCCAGGCCCACACTCGACAACAGCGCGCCGACGATGCGTCCTTCGGTGACCGGGAGGCGTCTGGCGGCCATGGGCCGCGACTCGGTGCGCTCCATCAGCGCATCGGTATCCCGCTCGTCGACCTGATTGAGCGCCGCCGCGCCGCCGGCGACCAGCGCGGTGCCCAGACAGGTGATCGCCATGGCGGTCCAATCCAGCGGATCACGCGTGCCCATGTAGTAGCCGCCCGCCGTGGTGGCCACCACAAGGGTGTTTACGCGGATTTTCGCGAGAGTGATCCAGTCGGACAGCCGGGAAGGAGTCAAGCAGTTCATTATGGCTGACTTGACCGCCTTCCGGCCACGATGCTACTTTCAGTATTCCTGTAGCGGCCGTGGCGGTATCGTCTAGGGGTTAGGACACATGGTTCTCAACCATGGAACCGGGGTTCAAATCCCCGTACCGCTACCACATTGGTTGATATCTCCGCTTTTCCGGAGTACACGGCTCCAAATGACGCCTCTCCTTCGAACCGATAGACACGGCCGTCTGGCGTAAACCGTAGCGGCCCGGCGAGTAGCTCGCGCAGAAGCCGCCGTCCGTGCGTGGCCCGCCGGGTAAGTAGCGACCGAAAGTCATCGAGACGTTGCCGAACGGCGGTCTCAATCTCCGCACGGTTGGTACGGTCGACATGTGGGCGCTCTCGCATGCCGATCTCCTCCCGGAGTTCATTGCGTCGCTTCTCGTGGTTCCGGAGCGCCTCGACCACGGATTCCGGGGGGTGTCCGCCCTCGATGGCCT
>JBKJTD010000204.1:0-16857 GCA_046590915.1 Vicinamibacterales bacterium | reverse complement strand
CCAGAAGATCGTGCAGGAACCCCACGCCGCCACTGACAAACAGCCCGCGCAGGGATCCTTCCTCGCGGCCGAATACGATGAGGGTCCGCGGTCTGGCCTTTCCGCCCGAGCGCGCTTTTACAGCCGCGAGTTCCGCTTCAATCTGTGAGGCCAGCGTCTTCGCCTGCGTCGCATGACCGGTGCGCTCGCCCAGTGCGCGGATGGTGGACGTGATGTCGGCCAATCCGCCATGGCGATACGGGAACCAGGGAATGTTTGCGCCCTTCAAACGCCGCGTGAGTTCATCCTGGGATCCGTACGTGATGACCAAGTCGGGCCGTAGCGACAGAATGCGCTCGAAGTTCGGATCAAACAGCCCGCCCACCTTCGCGCGTGTCTCAACCTCGGCCGGAAAGGTGTCAAAACTCGAGACGCCAACCACCTGATCGCCCGCGCCAATGGCAAACAACATCTCGGTAACCGCAGGAATGAGACTGATGATCCGCCTGGGCGTACCCTGCGCACTCAGCACCAAGCACGACAGCACCGACGCACCAAGCACCAAGCACCCAAGCACGAACCCTGGACCCCAGGCCCTGTAGGACCCTGGACCACAAGTCTTCATACGCCACCCTTCGTTCTGGTGATCAACATGTATAGAAAAAAAGGCCCACCAATCAGCGCCGTGATGATGCCGACAGGCAACTCCATCGGCGACAGAACGACACGTGCGAGCACGTCACACGCGACAAGAAACGCCGCGCCAAATCCAAACGACGCCGGTAGTACCAGTCGGTGGTCCGCACCCGTCACGAGCCTGACCAGGTGCGGCACGATGATGCCCACGAAGCCAATCGGACCGCCGATCGACACGGCGGCACCGGTGGCGAGCGAGCCGGTGAAAAACGCCACCCGCTGTGCGCGCACGACATCAACTCCGCGCGTGGCGGCAGCATCGGCGCCAAGCGTGAGCAGGTTCAGCGGCCGCGCCAGCCACGCAAAACCCGCGAGCGCAATCACCATGAGCGGCAGAGCGGCCACGATCGGCTCGTAGCCGGCGACGTCAAGATCGCCCATCAGCCACCGCAGGGCCCTGAACGTCTCGGTGAAGTCGCTCAGGTACTGCACAAACAGAATGAGCGCTGAAAAAAACGAATTCATCGTCACGCCCGCCAGGAGCAGCACCGTCGTTGACAGGCCGGAGTGCCGCGCAGACGCCAACGCATACACGACCAGCACCGCCAGCCCGGCGCCGGCAAGGCTTGCACCGGCGACGCCCCCGAGGGGCAGCCCGAACGGAATCACGAAGCCAAACGTGATGGCCACCATCGCGCCAAATGACGCGCCGGCCGAAATGCCCAGCGTGTACGGTGTGGCGAGCGGATTGCGGAGCAGTGCCTGAAAGACCACGCCGGCCGTGGCGAGTGTCCCTCCGACAAGCGCCGCCGCCAGAGCCCGTGGCAATCGCGCGAGAAAGAAGATTTGCGCATCCATATTCTCGGCAAACGGCATCGTCGTCGAGAACACGGCACGAAACGACAACGGTGTGGGCCCGATAAATGGAGCAGACAGCACCGACAGCACGGCGCCAAGCAGGCACACGAGCACGATCGGCCTTCCGCGACGCAGGGGATGTGTCATCGCCAGACTCCCGCCGGGAGCAGTGATGCGGCCAGGTCAGCGGGAAGGCCGTAGACCGAGGAGAGCATGTCGGTCGTCAGCACGTGGGCCGGAGGGCCGACGGCCACCACGCGACCTTCGGCCAGCATGACGAGGGTGGTGCACACGGTTGATGCAAATCGAAGGTCGTGGGTGCTGGCGACAATCGAGAGCGGGGCGTCGGTGTCCTGACCTTCGTCGTGCAGGCGCGCAACAAGCGCGGCGATCTCGACTTGATAGCGGAGATCGAGTGACGCCGTTGGCTCATCGAGCAGCAGCACGCGCGGGTCTTTTGATCGGGTGGCGCCGCCAGACGATCGGACATCAAGTTGCGCAAGCGCAGACGCGATGGAGACACGCTGTTGCTCGCCGCCGCTGAGTGTGGTGAACGAGCGGTCCGCGAGATGCAGTGTGCCTGTGGCCTCAAGGGCGGTGCGTGCGGCGGCCAAATCGGCCGGCCCCTCAACTTCGAAGGCGCCCAAGTGCGGGTAGCGCCCCATGAGCGCCACTTCCTGCACCGAATAGTCGAAGGCCAGGTGGGTGTGTTGCGGGACCACGGCCACACGCCGTGCGATCGAGCGTCGATCCAACATCGCGATGGGGCGTCCGTCGAGGGCTACGGTTCCGGCACTTGGCGTCAATGCGCCTGAGAGCAGGCGCAGCAGAGTGGTCTTGCCGCAGCCGTTTGGGCCGAGGACGCCGACCATGCCGCCCGCCGGGACGCTGAGCGAGACGTCCCAGAGGACGCGCTCTTCGCCGTAGGCGAACGACAGGTCGGTGGCCGCCAGCATTTAGAAGGTCAGTCGCAGGCCGGCGTGCAGCGTGCGACGCCAGGCGGGATAGCCCAGCGGCTCCATGTACTCGACGTCGGTCAGATTCTCGACACGGACGAACGCCGTGGCGTGTGACAGCACGCGCCACGCGACCTGACCGCGCCACAACGTGTAGTCGCCGCCAGAGGTGAGCGCCGGCACCAGCGCCGAGAAGTCACTGTCATTACGCCGGCCGATCCACGCGGCGCCCAGATCAACCGAGAGGCGGCCGCGGTCGACAAACACCTGCGCCTGGCCGGAGTGTCGAGGCCGTCGCAGTGCCCACTGACCGGCCGCCAGCGCGTGGCTGAACTCGGAGGATGCCTCGATGATTTGGGAGTCGACGATCGTGTGGCTTGCCGACACGCGGACACCGTCACGCGGCGCGAGGTCGGCCAGAAGTTCAAGCCCGCGGGCCGTGGTCTTGCCCACGTTGAAATATTGCGCCGTGTAAGGCGAGAAGCTGATCGCGCGCGTGTTGATCTGGTTGAGGAAGGTGTTGTCGAACCACACGACCTCGAGTTTGGCTCGGTCGTCAAACAGACGCTGCTCAACGCCCGCGTCCCACGTGCGTGACTCTTCAGCGTCCAACTCCGGATTGCCCAGGTCAAACTGGGACACGCTGAACGACTGCCGCATGGTCGGTTCCTTGATTCCGGTGCCGCCGTTGGCCGTGATCCTGGTGGATCCAAGCGCGCCTGCGCCCGTCCGGACCAGAAACGATGCGGAGATACGGGGCACGACTGAGGTGCCGAAGCTTGCGTTGTCTTCCACTCGCACGCCGGTGGTGACAGCCAGTCGTGCGCTCACGTGCTGATGCTGCAGTGTCGCCCCGACGTTGTTGCGCGAGGGCGTGATGCGGTTGTCGTACAGGAAGTCGCGCAGCGTGCCGCGTTCGCCGTCCCAGTCGACCGCCACGGTCAGCAGTTCGACGCCGGGCAGGCCGCCGCCGTGCGGCAGGCGCAGGTCTGCCTGATAACTGGCGTGATGGCGACGGAAACGGGAGCCGGTGTCGTACGTAAAGTCGTAGAACTCAAACGGCGAGCGGCTGCTGCCGAAGGTGGGTGTGTACGGCGCATCGAAAATCAGATTCGACGAACGCTGCTCAGACACCGCCAGTGCGTACGTGGCGCGTTGGGTGATGCGCGCGCCGCGATGTTCGAGTGTGGCTCCGCCCACGGCGTGTGACTGGGTGAAGGCGGCATCGAGATCGGGACGCCCGAACGCGGTTTGTCCGGGCGCGCCGGCGGCGCCATCCTCGATGCGGCCGACCACACGCAGAGTCAGCGAGGGCGAGAGCACCGCCCCCGCGCTCAGAGAGACGGTGTTGGAGTCGAAGCGGTTGTTCGGCGCGCGGTTGTCGGTGACGTACCGGCTGACGTGCAGGGAGTAGTCGGTCCGCGCCGTGCCACCTGACACCCGGCCGCCCATCTGCTGGGAGCCGTATCCGCCGCCGGAGACATCAGCCGAAAAGGTCGGCTTTGTACCCGCCCGCCCTCGGGCCGTGACCAGTTGCAGCACGCCGGCCATGGCATCCGAGCCGAAGACGGCAGACTGCGCACCACGCACGAACTCGATACGGTCGAGGTGGCCTGTTGTGAGCCCTCCGAAATTGAAGGACCCTCCAGGCTCGTTGAGCGGGATGCCGTCGAGCAGCACCTTCGTGTAGCTGTTCTCGCCGCCACGGACAAACAGCGACGTGACGTTGCCCCTGCCGCCGTTCTGCACGACAGCCACCCCGGGCGCCTGCCGCAGCACATCACCCACGAGCGCATCGCCCCGCCGTTCGAGCGCTGCCGCATCAAACACCGTGACACTGGCGCCCACCTGACTGGTGGGGACCTCGCCGCGGGTGGCCGTCACCACGACCGACTCGTGCACTGGCGCCACCGCGAGTGTCAGGCGTGCGTCGCCGACCGCGGGGGCGCTTGTCGTGACGAAACCCGGCAATGCGGCCACAAACCGGCACTGGTCGCAGGTTTTGGCAAAGCCGAATCGCCCCTGCGGGTCGCTCAGCGTGGTGGCGCGAGTGGCACCGGTCCCGTCCACGAGACGCACGGGCACACGAGCGAGCGACGCCCCGGAGGAATCGGCGACCGAGCCCCCGACGGCCCCCTGTGTGGGGGGCTGGGCCTGAACAGAAGTGGAAAGCACGAGAGACGAGAGGAAAAACGCGCAGGCAGACAGACGTGATCGAGTCACGGAGGGCTCCTTCTCCGGCGTGTACGCGCCGGTCTGATCGTTGCGGGAGTGCAACGAACAGCAAAGGACGAGCCCAGAGACCAGGTATCCTGACTTGCGGATCAACGCCGTGTGTTCGCGTCTTCCCAACCCGAAGGCCAGTGACGGTGGTGCGAAACCACAATAATGAACACGCGACTCCCCGCTGACAGTGGCGTCACCGTGTGGGATTTGCACCCACTTCCCAATGGCCGCCGGGCAAGCGTCGGTTGTCTCGGTCAATATAGCATGTCAAAATGAGTGGCTTGGACACCGTTCGCAGGAGTTCGCTGAGCACCGTCCGTCTTCAGCCGCTGGAGACCACGGCGGCTGAATCGGGTCCCGTGCATGTGCGCGCCGACCAGTTTTCGCTCGTCTCGTCCAGTCGTCTCCAGTTTGTGGACGTGACCGACGATGTGACGACGCGTGTACGGGCGCTCGGCGTTCAAGAAGGCACCGCGACGCTGCAATCACTTCACACGACGTGCGCGGTCGTCGTCAATGAAAGCCAGGACGCATTGTGCTCGGACTTTCAGACGTTCATTGAATCGGTGATCGACCCCGATACGGCCTGGAAACATGACGATCCGGCGCAGTCCGATTGTGATCGGCAGAACACCGGCGCCCATTTACGTGCGTTATTGATGTCGCCGAGCATCACGCTGCAGGTGAGCGGCGGTGAACTGGTGCTCGGTCAGTGGCAGCGCGTGTTTGTGGCGGAACTCGACGGCCCACGTGCGCGCACCCTCCGACTGCAGGTGATGGGCATTGTCTGAAGACCGGGACACGATGCTCGCGCGTTTGCACGCGCTCGGCCTGAGTGAGATTGCTGGGCGGCTGTCAGACGGGCAGCGCCTCTCGCTCGCAGATGGCGTGCGCCTGTTCGAATGCCCGGACCTGCATGCCCTCGGCTGGCTCGCCAACCGCGAACGGGAAAAACGGCACGGCGGGCACACCTTCTACAACTACAACCTCCGCCTGGAGGCCACCAACGTCTGCGTGGCCACGTGTCTGTTCTGCTCGTTCTCGCGGCTCAAGCCTGGCGATGCGCAGGCGTACACAATGACGCTCGAACAGGTCTTCGATAAACTTCGCCAGCGCGCCCATCAGCCGCTGACCGAAGTCCACGTCGTCAATGGTCTGCACCCCGATCTGCCGTTTGACTACTACACGGACCTCTTGACGGGACTCAAGGCCATCCGGCCCGGCATTCACCTCAAGTGCTTCACGGCCGTGGAGATCGCGTTTTTCTCCGACCTCTACAAGATGACCGACGAGGAGGTGTTGCGCCAGTTGATGGCCGCCGGACTCGATTCCCTACCCGGCGGAGGTGCCGAGATCTTCGCTGATCGGGTGCGGAAAAAAATCTCACACGACAAGGCCGACGCCGATCGTTACCTCGACGTGCACCGCATCGCGCATCGCCTTGGCATGCGTTCCAACGTGACCATGCTCTACGGGCACATCGAGACGATGGAGGAGCGAGTCGATCACATGATCCGCGCGCGCGGTCTGCAGGATGAGACCGGTGGATTCCAGGCGTTTATCCCGTTGGCGTTCCATCCCGACAACAACCAGATGCGCAAGCTGCCCGCGCCGTCGGCGTCCGACACGCTGCGCGTGCACGCGGTGTCACGTCTGATGCTCGACAACATTCCGCACATCAAGGCGTTCTGGATCGCCACCGGTGTGGACGTGGCGCAGATCTCTCTGTGGTACGGCGTCGATGACCTCGACGGCACCGTGCAGGAAGAGAAGATTTATCACATGGCCGGCGCCCGCACGCCGGAGATTCTGACGACGACGCGGATCCGTCAACTCATCAGGAACGCGGGCCGCCTCGCCGTGGAGCGCGACACCCTCTACAACGTGGTCACTCCGCCCGACGCTGCCTGATAGAATGATCGCTACCACCTGAACAAGGAGATTTTGACAATGGCACACGAACTCGCCCCTCTGCCGTACGCGTTTGACGCCCTCGAGCCCCATATCGATGCGCAGACGATGCAGATTCATCACGGCAAACATCACGCTGCGTACGTGAACAACCTGAACGCCGCGCTCGAGAAGCACCCGGAACTGCAGGGCAAAAGTGCCGAAGATCTGATCAAGGACCTGAGCGCGGTGCCCGAAGCGATTCGCACGGCGGTGCGCAACAACGGCGGTGGTCACGTGAACCACACGATGTTCTGGCAGCTGATGGGTCCCAAGGGCGGCGGCGCGCCGACCGGCAAGGTGGCCGATGCCATCAACGGTGCCTTCGGCAGCTTTGACGCGTTCAAGGAACAGATGAACAAGGGCGGCGTCGGCCGGTTCGGCAGCGGCTGGGTGTGGCTCGTCGACAACGGCGGCAAACTCGTCGTCGAAAGCACAGCCAACCAGGACAATCCGATGATGGAAGGCAAACGTGCCATCATGGGCATCGACGTCTGGGAACACGCCTACTACCTCAAATACCAGAACCGTCGTCCTGACTACCTCGCCGCGTGGTGGAGTGTGATTAATTGGGACGCGGTCTCAGGGCGACTATGAAATGAGCCAATGGGGCAATGGGGCAATGAATGTAGCGTGACTAAACGCTCTTCATTGGCTCATTGGCCCATTTAGTGTAATGCTCTCCCCCAGTGACCCGATGGCTGATGGTATTGGGGGTGTTGACCGGTCTCGTGATGGGAATCGGTGGTTACACCTTCATCTACGCCAGAGGGGCCTCCTACCTCACCAATGATCCGGCGGCGTGTGCAAACTGCCACGTCATGAACGACTACTACGTGAAGTGGCAGCGGTCGAGTCACCGAGCGGTGGCGGTGTGCAATGACTGCCACACACCCAAGGGATTCATTCCCAAGTATGTGACCAAGGCCAACAACGGCTTCTGGCACTCGTTCTATTTCACCACCGGTAACTTCCCCGACAACATTCAGATCACCCCCCGCAACCACAAGGTGGCCGAAGAGGCGTGTCTGAAGTGCCATGAACCGCTGACGCGCACCATGATGCCAGGACATGAAAAACAAACGGGCTGTGTGAAATGCCACGGCAAGATAGGACACCCGCAATGAAGTCTTCCAAGCTCATCTTCGTGACGGCACTGGTGGCTGCGGCAGGCGCTGCCGGAATGACAGCGCTGCTGGTCAACATCATGGAGCGCAAACAGGAGGCGCGGGATCCATTTTTCAGGGTCGTCGAGCTCAACGACGAGATTGAAGACCCGGCGGTGTGGGGCAAGAACTTTCCCTTCCAATACGACGGCTATCTGAGAACCGTCGATCAGGTGCGCACACGGTACGGCGGGAGTGAAGCACTTCAGCGGACGCCCACCCAGGCCGATCCGCGTTCACTGGTGGCGCAGTCGCGACTTGAGGAAGACCCGCGGCTGAAGACGATGTGGAACGGGTATGCCTTTGCGGTGGACTTCCGTGAGGAACGCGGCCACGCCTACATGCTCGAAGACCAGACGTTCACGGAGCGGCAGCAGGTCGTGACGCAGCCCGGCACCTGCATGCATTGCCACGCGTCGGTGTACCTGCCCTATAAACGCCTGGGCAACGGCAATCTCATCGCGGGTTTTGAGGCGATGAACAAGATGACCTACAAGGAGGCCCGGACGAAAGTGGAGCATCCGGTCACCTGCATCGACTGCCACGATCCTGCGAACATGAAGCTGCGCGTGACCCGGCCGGGCTTTCTCGAGGGGATGAAGGCCTACAAGGCGTCACAGGGCATCGAAAACTACGACGTCAACGCATCAGCGACCCATCAGGAAATGCGGTCGTTCGTCTGCGGCCAATGTCACGTCGAGTACTACTTCAAAGGACCAGAAAAGCGACTGACGTACCCGTGGACGAAGGGACTGAAGGCGGATGAAATTCTCTCCTACTACGAGGAGAACGGCTTCAAGGACTGGACCCACGCCGACACCGCCGCGCCGAATCTCAAGGCGCAACATCCCGAGTTCGAGATGTGGAATCAGGGGGTGCACGCGAAGTCAGGCGTGACCTGCGCTGATTGCCACATGCCGTATACCCGCCAGGGCGCGCTCAAGGTCAGCGATCATCACGTGCGCAGCCCGCTGCTCAATATCAACAACGCCTGCCAGGTCTGCCACACGATCCCCGAAGAGGAACTTCGGCAGCGCGTGTTTACGATTCAGGATCGCACCTACCAGATGCGCAACGTCGCAATGGATGCGCTGGTGGAATTTATCGGCGACCTGAAACTCGCGCGCTCCAACGGCACGTCTGTCTCGGCAGTCACCGCGGCTCAGACCGCGCAGCGCCGCGCTCAATTTCTGCTCGACTTCATCGAGGCTGAAAATTCGATGGGCTTCCATGCGCCACAGGAGTCCATGCGCATCCTCGGCCTGTCAATCGAGCACACTCGCAAGGGCCAGCGCGCGCTGATGCAACGCTGACTTTATCGGCCTATCCATAAAAAATCACTTCGACTGGTGTCCCGGCCTCGACGGCCTCGTCGTCGGCGGAAATGAGGATGTAGCCGTCGGCGTGGGCCATGGACGTGATGTCGCCTGAGGCCTTGAATGCCGGCACCACGGTGTTGTCCTCGATTCGCACCGTATAAAACTGCATCCTACCCGGTGCCGAGGTGATCCGGCGCGCAAGCGGCAATGTCACCGTGCGTGGAGTCCAGACTGGCAGCCGTGCGGTCAGACGCAGCAGCGGCACGAGCAGGACATGGGCGTTTGACAGGCACGACGTCGGGTAGCCAGACAGTCCGAGCAGCAGCGTGTCGCCGATCCGCCCAAACACCGTCGGCTTGCCCGGCTTGATATTCACGCCATGAAAAATGACCTCGCCATGCGTGCGAAGCATGTCGATGACGAGGTCGTGTTCGCCCACTGAGCTCCCACCGGAGGTCACGATAATGTCGCACGTGCGCGCGATCGTGAGCGACGAGTCAAGCGCGTCGAGAGAGTCGCCCGTCGTTGGCACGATCACCGGTTCACCGCCGTGCCGTCGCACCAGCGCCTCAAGCGTGTAGCGGTTGACGTTGTAGACCTGGCCCGGCCGCAGCGGTTGACCCGGACTCACCACCTCATCACCCGTACACATGATCGCGACGCGCGGCCGCGCATAGACCTCGACCTCCGTCCAGCCGATGGCCGTCACCGCGCCTATCCTGGCCGGTGTGAATACCGCCCCCGTCTCTAACAGCGACTCACCTTGGCGGATGTCACCGCCCCGTGGCCCGACGTGTTGTCGACGCGTCGAGGGTCGTTGGACCAGCACCTGCTCGCCGTTGCGCGTGGTGTGCTCGACCATCACGACGGCGTTGGCACCTGATGGCAGCGGGGCACCCGTGGCGACCTCAATGCAGGTGCCTGAGACAACCGGAGAGTCGCTGGTTTCACCGGTGAATACCCGTCCGATGTGCCGCAGCGGGACGGGAGCGTGTGCAGACGCGTCCGTCGTGTCCGACGCGATCACCGCGTAGCCATCCATCGCCGCTCGATCAAACGCGGGCACGTCCTGATCGGCCGTGACGGACATGGCCAGCACCCGGCCATCCACAGCCTCAACGGCCAGGCGTTCGGTTCGGGCGATGGGCGTGCCCGCCTGGACCACTTCGCGATAGGCGTCGTCAAAGGCGATGGTGCTCGTAAAAGGTCGCATGATTCGTCCGGCTGATTGAAAGGCTATATCATCGCCCCAATGTCTGTGGCCTCCCATCGTGCTGACGCCCCGGTGTCTGTGCCGTGCCTCGTCCTGACGGTCAGCGACACCCGAACCTCCGACACCGACACGAGCGGCCACGCGATTGCCGAACTCCTGACGGCCGCCGGTCATACCGTGGTCGCACGTGAACTTGTCCCCGACGATCCTCTCAAAGTGGCCGACGCCATCCGCGCGCACCTCGGCCGCAAGGACGTCCGCGCGGTCATCACCACCGGTGGCACGGGCATCACCCGCCGCGACAACACCTACGAAGCGGTGACTGCGCTCTTCGACAAACAGCTCGACGGCTTCGGCGAGTTGTTCCGCATGCTCAGCTTTGAAGAAATCGGCGCAGCCGCGATGCTCAGTCGCGCGTGTGCCGGCGTCGTCTGCGGCGCCATCGTGTTTGTCCTTCCAGGCTCGGAGGGCGCAGTTCGCCTGGCCATGAGCCGGCTCATCCTCCCCGAACTCGGCCACATCGTCAGAGAAACCGCCCGATGACACGAACGATTCACGCCATCCTCGCCGCCGCTGTGTTTGCCGGCGGAACCGCAATCGCCGCGCAACGCCGAATCACTCCTGCGCGCCCTGTCCCGGTGGTCGCCGCAGCTGCGCTTCCAGACACGCTCGACCGAGAGGCCGAGCGCTGGGTCGCTGACACCTTCAAGCGCATGACACTGGATGAGAAGGTGGGCCAGTTGTTCATGACCTCGATCGATTCGATGTACCTCGCATCAGACACGGATCGGTTTGACGCGTTGGTCGAGAAGGTCAGGACCTTGAAAGTCGGCGGCATTATTGCGTTTGGGGGATCGGAACGCGCGCCGTCGGTGCTGCTCAACAACACCTATGGCACGGTCACCCTCGGTCAGCCGTTTGCGGTGGCGTCCACCTTGAACCGATTGCAGGACGCGTCGGCCATCCCGTTGTTGAACGCGGCGGATTTTGAAACCGGCGTGGCGATGCGCATCGCAGGTGCGACCGGGTTCCCAAGAGCGATGGCGTTTGGTGCGGCAGGCGACGAGCGGTTGGCATTTGAGGCGGCACGAATCACCGCGAAGGAGGGCCGCGCGCTTGGCATCCACATGAATTTTGCGCCCGTGGCCGACGTCAACAACAACGCCCGCAATCCCGTAATCAATACCCGCGCGTTTGGTGAAGTACCCGGCGCTGTCGGCAACTTGAATGCGGCCTACATCCGCGGCCTCAAGGCCGGCGGCATGTTGTCGACGCTGAAACATTTTCCCGGTCACGGCGACACCGACGTGGATTCACACATCGGGCTCCCGATCATTTCGCATCCACGCGCGCGGCTCGATGCCGTTGAACTGCCGTCGTTTCGCGCCGGGATCGCGGCCGGCGCCGACGCCATCATGACCGCGCACATTCAACTGCCGGCGCTCGATCCTGGTGAATTCAGCCCCTCCACGTTGAGTCGCCCGATCGTGACGGGACTCTTGCGCGGAGAGATGAAGTTCAACGGCCTCGTGGTGACCGATGCCATGACGATGGATGCGGTGTCGAGAAAGTTGACGCCCGGAGAGGCCGCAGTACGCGCAGTGCTCGCAGGCAACGACTTGATTCTGCAGTCCCCCGATGACGCGGCCGCCATCTCGGCGGTGAAGGCGGCAGTCACCGCCGGCACGATTTCGGTGGCGCAAGTCGACGCGTCGGTATTGCGGATTCTCAGGACCAAGGCGCGTCTTGGGCTCCATCGCAACAAACGGGTGTCACTCGATGACCTGCCGGCTCTGATCGGTGGGCGGGAACACGCGAAAGTCGCGCGTGATGTCAGTCAGCGGTCGGTCACGTTGTTGAAAGACGAGCGAAATCAAGTGCCGCTGCGTGCGTCCAGGGAAGCGGCGGTCTTGTATCTCTCGGTGCTCGATTATCCGTCGGGCTGGCGCATCGCGTCACCAAGCCGCACCACGATTCCCGAGTTGCGGCAACGCTGGCCCTTGTTGACGGCGGTCGAGTTGTCGGACAGATCAACCCCCTCGGAAATCGATCTCGTTCGCGCAACGGCGCTTCGATACGACGCGATTGTGGTGTCGGTGTACGTGCGCGCATCCTCCGGCAGTGGCCGCATGGATCTCGCGCCGCCGGTGTCGCGTCTCCTGCAGGACCTTGCGCGCATGACGGCCGGCACACCGAAACCGTTTGTGACGATGTTTTTCGGCAACCCGTACGTCCCGATGTTTTTGCCCGAGTTGCCGGCCGTGCTGCTGACCTACGACTTTTACGACCATGCGGAACTCTCCGCCGTCCGTGCGCTGGCAGGTGAGGCACCAATCACAGGACGACTACCCATCAGCTTGCCCGGGTTTTTTGACGTGGGCTTCGGCATAGTCCGCTGATATACTCGATAGGTTCTTAGCGCCCTTAGCTCAGCTGGATAGAGCGTCTGGCTACGAACCAGGAGGTCGCAGGTTCGAATCCTGCAGGGCGCACCACATCTTCATCGGGGGACCTTGTCCCCCCAAACCCCTACCCATCGTCACCGGACGCGTCTTTTGGACCCTGGGACTCCTGGACCTTTGGAGCCCGAGGACGAACCATGGACCGTGGACCTCGTCGGACCGTGGACCAAGTGTCAGGCGAAAATAAGACGAATATACTGTCTGGGTGACTCGTGGCGCGCAGACGAATCCGGCCGGACGATTCGAGCGTTTGGAGGTCGAGCTTGACCTGACCGATCTCGGGCCGGACGACGAACGCCCTGGTCCGAAGACCGAGTTCTACCGCGACACGACCAAAAGCATCCTCTCGTTCAACGACAGCCCCGACATCCCGATGTCGGCGATGGTCAATCCGTATCGCGGGTGCGAACACGGCTGTATCTACTGCTACGCACGCCCGTACCACGAGTACCTCGGCCTGTCGGCCGGTGTCGACTTCGAGAGCAAGATTTTCGTCAAAGACGACGCCCCGGCGCTCCTGCGCGAAGCGCTGATGGCCAAGTCATGGACGCCCCAAGTGATTGGCCTCAGTGGTGTGACCGATCCCTATCAGCCGGTTGAACGCCGGCTCAAACTCACGCGCGGCTGCCTCGAGGTGCTGGCCGAGTTCCGCAACCCGACGGCGCTCATCACCAAGAATCACCTGGTCACGCGCGATATCGATGTGCTGCAACCGCTCGCCGCCGTGGACGCGGTCCAGGTGTTCCTCTCGATCACCACGCTCGACGATGGACTTGCGCAGGTGATGGAGCCCCGCGCATCCCGCCCGGCGCTGCGTCTGGAAGCCGTGCGCAAGTTGCGAGACGCCGGCATCCAAGTCGGCGTGATGATTGCGCCGATCATTCCCGGCCTGACCGACCACGAAGTGCCCGCGATTCTCGAAGCTGCAGCGGCCGCCGGTGCGATGACGGCCGGCCGCAACGTCGTGCGCCTGCCTCACGGGGTGAAGGATCTGTTTGCGGAGTGGCTGGAGGTGCATGTACCGCACCGCAAGGACAAGGTGCTCAACCGCCTGCGCTCCATGCGCGACGGCAAACTCAACGACTCAACCTTCGGCACCCGCATGCGCGGCGAAGGTCCGTTCGCTGAGTCCATCCATCAGATGTTTGACCTCCATCGTCGTCGTGTGGGACTGACGCAGACGTTACGCATGTCGGCGGCGGCGTTCAGGCGCCCCGCTGGGAGGCAGCCGGGATTGTTCGACGATGTCCCACCCGATAATTTGGCAAACCCCTCCGATTAGTCGGTAAGCTGGGGATTGAGGTGCCCTTGGCAAAATTCTCTGTCCGCGCATTGTTGTTACCCGGTCTGGCTCTTGCGGCCGGATTGTCCCTGCCGACGGTGGCTGCGCAGCAGGCGCCGCAGCCGGAGTTTCTCACCTCACCCGCACAGCGTGAAGCCCTTGAGCTTGCGGCGGCGCGCGGGCTCGACTACATCCCCGGCGAAGTCATTGTGAAGTTCCGGCAGGGGACTGTCGTGGCGGGGCAAGCCCGTGCGCTTGATGCGTTGCGCTCGCGGCCGTTGCCCGATCGCCTGCAGTGGATCGGCGACCGCACGGCGCGACTGCGCGTCGAGGGCGACCTCGACAGTCCGGCGATTGCGGCGACGCTGGCGCGGCAGCCGGAAGTCGAATACGCCCATCCCAACTGGCTGCTTAAAAAAAATCTCGTCCCGAATGACACGTCCTACGGCTCCCGCCAGTGGAATTTTTCGGCCATCAACATGCCCGGCGCGTGGGACGTCAATCCCGGCGCATCCGGGGTCATCGTCGCCGTCATCGACAGCGGCATGACGAGTGTGACCGCCACCTACCCATTCAAGACATGGAACGGCACGGCGATCGTGACCCATAACACGCGGTTTGCGGTGAGTTCGGACTTTGACGCGTCGCGCATTGCTGCTGGTCGGGACTTTGTGTTCTGGACCGGACCAGTGCTCGACAGCGACGGGCATGGGACGCATGTATCAGCGACGGTTGCGCAATCCACCAATAACAATTTCGGCTATGCGGGAATGGCCTACCAGGCGAAGGTGATGCCGCTGAAGGTGTGTCTGAGTTATTGGGATATCCAGATCCTCCGGTCCGAGCAGGGCGTGCCGGGATTTGCACCCCTGGATTCGGATTTCTGCCCAACCTCCGCGGTGGTGACTGCCATTCGGTATGCGGCCGACAACGGTGCGAAGGTGATCAATCTCAGCCTCGGCGGCACCAACCAGTCGCCGTCGTATGTGGATGCGCTCAACTACGCGGTCAGTCGTGGCGTGTTTGTGGCGATCTCCGCCGGCAACGAGTTTGAAGACGGCAATCCCACCACGTACCCAGCCTCCTACGCGTCGACCATTCAGGGCGCGATGTCGGTAGGCGCGGTGGGGCGGTCACTCACGCGCTCGTTTTATTCAACGACGGGAAGTTTTGTCGAAATTGCGGCACCGGGAGGCAACAGCCGTGATGGAGGGTCATCCGGAGCGATCTGGCAAGCGGGCATCTTTTTCACCGATTACGACCCATCGGTTGTCATCTTCCCGCGTTTTGATCGCTACAGCGATACACCGCTGCAGGGCACGTCGATGGCGTCGCCGCATGTGGCGGGTCTGGCTGCGTTGTTGATGAGCCAGGGTATTACGTCGCCGGCAGCCGTGGAAGCCGTGATTGGTCAGACTGCGCGTGACCTTGGCACCAAGGGGCGCGACAACGATTTTGGAGCAGGATTGATTGAGCCACGCGCCGCTCTGCGCGGGTTCGGGCTGGTGAGGTAGTGATGCGCACACTGATTTCTGGAATGGTGGCCGTGCTGATCACGGCCGCGCCCGTCTTCGCGCAGACGACGGGAGAGGGCATTGGCGGTCGTGTGTTTGGCTGGGGTGACTGGCAGCAGATGACTGCGAAGAAGTCCTTCGATGCGGTGACCGGCTCCTCGTCGCTCTCGGGCGCCGGCGGGGGTGCGGAGGTGCATCGCGTGTGGCGCGGCGTGTTTGTGCGGGCAGCAGCGTCGCGGTTGAAGGCGGAAGGCGAGCGGGTGTTTGTGTTTGACGGCACCGTGTTTCCGCTCGGGATTCCGATGGACATCACCATGACTCCGCTTGAGCTGGGCGCCGGGTGGCGGTTCAGGCCCGTGGGTGGACGGTTGGTGCCGTATGTAGGTGGCGGCGCATTGTGGGTGAGATACGAGGAGTCGTCAGAGGGCGACACCGGCTCGGAGGGCGTGAACGAGACGTATCCCGGTGCCGTGCTTTTTGGCGGCGTTGACGTCTCGGTCTGGCGATTTGTGTCGGCCGGTGCGGAGGTGGCGTGGCGCACCGCGACGGTGAAGGATCCGGGCGGTGCTCTCGCGGCGTTCGGCGAGAAGAATCTCGGCGGCATCTCCGTGCGCGTGATGGTGTCGATCGGCAGATAAGTGCACGACGACTTCATGCGCGAGGCGCTGACTCTGGCCGCCGCGGCGGCGGCCGCCGGCGAGGTGCCGGTCGGCGCGGTGGTGGTGCGCGACGGGGAGGTCATTGGCCGCGGCCGCAACCAGCCGATTGCGGCGCACGATCCCACTGCCCACGCCGAGGTGCTTGCGTTGCGCGATGCTGCCGCCCGAGTCGGCAACTATCGTCTGCCAGGGGCGACGCTGTATGTGACGCTTGAGCCCTGCCTGATGTGTGTCGGTGCCCTGATGCACGCGCGTGTGGCGACGGTCGTGTACGGCGCACTCGAACCAAAGGCCGGCGCCATGGAGTCCACACAACGCGCGCACGAACATCAGGCCCTGAACCACCGTGTGACCGTCGTGTCCGGGGTCCTCGCTGCGGAAAGCCGCGACCTCCTCCAGTCGTTTTTCGCAGCCCGTCGTCTCTAGGCATAGGGGACTCGTCCCTCTGTGGGACTCGTAACTGACGGAGACCGAAGCTTCCGCTTCGCGCGAGAATCGCTCTATCGGTTGCTCAGTGAGGTTCCGATGTGCGATCCTATTGGACCGTCCCCCCTCTGCGGAGAGGTACCGAAGTGGTCGTAACGGGGTCGCCTCGAAAGCGTCTTGCCCGCAAGGGCACGTGGGTTCGAATCCCACC
>JBKJTD010000140.1:0-6756 GCA_046590915.1 Vicinamibacterales bacterium | reverse complement strand
ACATCGCGTCGACCAGCGTGAAGTTGCCCATCTTGTGCCCCCACCGCGCGTCTTCCGCGTCGACCAGATACGGCATCCGGCTCATCGATTCGATGCCGCCGGCCAGGACGATTTTTGACTGGCCGAGCATGATCGCCTGCGCGCCAAGCGCCACAGACTGCAACCCGGAGGCACACGCCTGATTGATGGTCTGCGCCGGCACCGTGAATGGGAGTCCTGCGCGCTGACACACCTGACGTGCAGGGTTTGGACCTGACCCGGCCTGACGGCCGTGCCCAAAAAACGCTTCATCCACATCGTCGGGCGAGAGGCCGGCGCGTGTGAGAGCGGCCAGTGCGGCGCGTGCGCCCAGTTCAGCGGGATGAGTCTGACGCAGGGTGCCGCCATAGCGGCCAATAGCGGTGCGCGCCGCACCGAGGATCACAACGGGCATGGGTCAATTATCCGCGATCGGGCGCAAAGACTATCGCCGCAGGTGCGCGAGGTAGTCGCCTGAGGGGATCAGTGCGGCCTGACCGAGCGGCGCGTTGTAGAAATAGATCCACGCCGTCGTGGTGTCCGGGCTGTTCGGGAGTGTCACGTCCACCTGCTGCCGCTGATACAGGCTGCGGTCGGCATCGGTGGGGTCGTAGCCCTCGATCTCGTCGAGCGCGGCAAGCACGGGCTCCGGCTCGCTGGTTTCGTAGACCTCGCCCCAGATCCGGCCCTCACTGGACGGCACGGCCGCTGGATACAGCCCGACGTCATACAGCTGGCCGCTCACCCAGCCTCGACCGAGGTAGGTCAACCGATCGTCGATGCCGGCGCGTCGACGCCGGTCAAACCCTGCCATGAGAGTTCCGTAAAAAAATACCTGCGTTGCCACGGGGCTGTGATTCTAGCGCACTGACGCAACAAAGCCGGCGACGCCTTTGCGTTCGCCCGGCTCTGTTGTGTGTCGTCGCGACAGCGCTACTTAATGGCCGGCGTTTTTTCGTGAGCCATATTGGCTATTCCGTGCAGCGCCTCCACCATCTCTGGTGAAACCGTGAAGCTGAGCGCCACCGTCTTGCCTGTGCCAGACAACTGCAGCGAATCAAGCAGGAGCTTGATTCGCACGTCCTCGCCCGAGACCAGTCGGCCCATCGCCAGGCCGCCCCGAACCACGTCGCGAAGGTTTTCGGCCGACGCATCATCAGTGGCATCGGCCCGGAGCGAGCCGGAGACGCCGCCGTTGATGTGTGTGGAGACCGAGAACCACTGGACCGCCGGCAGGTGCTGCTTGATTTCTGCGGGCATGGCAGGCGACTTGGCGATGGCGTCGAACCGGCCGACCGCCCAGGCGCTCTGACCCGACTGTATCTCGCTGATGTATTTCATCAGCTCGTCGTTGCTCGTGGCGTTCTTACCGGACGCCTTGGCATCGATGGCGCCCTTGACTGCGTCGTGCGTGCCCACCGCGAGCAATCCTGACTCCAGGAACGCGAGCGCAAACGAGGGGTCGTCGCTGTCCACGGTGTCGCGGGGGATGCCGTCAGTGTGCATCGTCGCGGGATTGGCCACGACCAGCCGCACGCCCTGATACTGCTCGGTCGTGCCGCCGTGCTGACGAATCAAGCCTTCAATCTGGCCTTCGTTAAAGCGGCCGCGGACCAGAACCAGGCCGTTGGGGCCGCCGGGCATGCCGAGCGGTGAGGCGGCCAGGACCGTGTCGATGTCGTGTTCGATGTCGATGCCCGTCTGCTTGAGAAACTCGTTGCGCTCCTCGCCCGCCGGGATGACGGCCAGCATCTTCTGGCGGAACTCCGAGTTCATCACCTCACGAACGTTGGCGTAACCCACCACGGCCGAATCGGCCGGCAAGTACGTCAGTTCGCTCGGGCCGCGGCTTGACGTCATCAGCCGCATTCCGCCGTTGTAAAACGCCACGAGCCCGGTGCACAAAACAACCGCAACGATTGCGGCAGAGCTGACCATGAAGTAGCGGGTGTGCTTGTTCATACGGTGTTGACCTCATTGGACTATACGGGCATTCCAGCCTGAAAGGTCCGCATCGGAAGCTACTGCTCGAGTACGTATTCGCGTCGGGCCACAATCCAGGCCGCCAAGCCCAGGAACACTACCAGAATGAGGCTCATCGCCGTCAGGGACCCAGCCAGGCTCGGTGTCTCCCGAAAAATGGCCATCATCAGACTCGCCGTCGAATCGTTGGGCATGGCGTGGGGCACCAGTCCCTGCACCCAGTGAGCCACGGAAAACAGCTTGAACGAACCTGGGAACGCCAGCACCGCCGTCTCCCAGCCAAAGATGAAGGCCAGTCCAATCAGCAACGGCCGCTTGAAATAAGCCCCGATAAACGCAAACACCGCACCGTAGACCGCCAGGCCGGCGGCCACGATGCCGAGGTCCTTCACCAAGTCGAGAAAGTTGGCCCCCAGGCTGCCCCCCATGGGAATCACAAGAATCCAGACCAGAACGATAGAGGGGAGGACCACGAAAATCGTGCAGGCGAGATACGCCAGGTACTTGCCGATCAGCACCGCTTCCCTGGCGATGGGACGCGTGAACAGGTAGGTGATGGTCTTGTCCTCGACTTCGTCAGCCACCAGCGACGTGCCGTAAAACACGCCAAGGACCGGCACGCTGAACTTCACGAAAAACGCCCAGATCATCAGACCAAAAATGGCGGGGCCGTCGACAGCCATGTTGTTGACCCGGATGCCGGACGCGCCGGCCAGGTCAAACAACCGGATGACAAACGCCATCAGGACCGGCAGCCCGACCACCAAGCCCATGAAGATGGTGCGGCGTGACCACAACATCTCACCGAGGGAAATCTCGAAGACCCGGAGAGAGGCGACCGCGAGACTGGGCGCACTGCGCTGAGGCTGTGTCATTGCTTCACCAGATATTTAAAGACCGCCTGCAGGTTGTCGTCGGGCGATGTGACTTCGTCGACCGTGCCGCACTGCCCCGCTGCCACCAGTTCGGTCAGCCGGGCATAAAACTCATCGGGCTTGCCGGTCTCAACTACGACCGCGCCTGGCGCAAACCGCATGCTGATGACATCGGCGTGCGTCAGGAATTCTTTCGCCAAGCCCCGCGGGTCTTCCGCACGGATAAAGACCGTGTGCGGATGCTCATCAATCAGATCGCGAATCTGGTGCACGTTGCCTTCCGCCAGAATGCGGCCGTTGTTGATCAGCAGAATGTTGGGCGTCATCAACTCGACTTCGTGCAGGATGTGGCTCGACACCAGGATGCTCTTGCCCTGTCGCGCCCACTCCCGAATCATCTTCATCGTCTTTCGTCGGCCAAGCGGATCCATGCCCGTGAGCGGTTCGTCGAGGATCAGAAGCTCGGGGTCGTGCACGATGGCCTGCGCGAGCTTCACGCGCTGGCGCATGCCCTTGGAGTAGGCGCCGATTTTTTTATTGGCGGCCTCCATCAGGTCCACGGCCGTCAGCGCGCGTTCGGCGGCCTGGGCGGCCTCGGCGTCGCTGAATCCATTGAGTCGGACCAGCGCCTTGACCCACTCCAAACCGGTCATCCGTTCGTAGAAGGCGTCCTGCTCTGGGCAAAACCCGATTCGGAAATACAGGCCGGGGTTCTGCCAGATGGGTTGGCCCAGCACCTTGACGGTGCCTTTGCTGGGGTTGAGCTGGCCGGTGATGAGCTTCATGAACGTGCTCTTGCCGGCACCGTTCGGCCCGAGCAGCCCCGTGATGCCCGGCGGCACCGTGACGGTGACGTCATTCAGGCCGATGACCTGGCCGTACCACTTCGACAGATGGTCGGAGGCGACAATGGGCGCAACCGCGGCAGGAACAACGGGGTCGATCACGAGACCACCTCCACGCCGCGCACGCGTCGCTCAAGGACGGAGATGGAGATCACCACTAACGCCAGCAACACCATGGCGCAGATCACCGTCGGCACTTCGTAGCGCGGAGCCTTGCGGAAGATCACGTCAATGACCTGTTCCAAGTTGGCGCCAATCGAGACCCACGCGACGCGCGTGGAGCCGAAGATCATCGACAACGCCCCATACAGAGCCGCCGTAAAGAAAATCGTGCCGGTATACATCACGGCCACAAACCGGCTGCTCTTCGAGAGCGACGACAAGGCGAGCATGGTGAATGAGGCCACGCCCACAATAATCAGGCTCGACAACGTCACGGCGGGAATCAGAAATAGATTGGCCTTGATGAACGTCAGGTTGCCGGCCAGCGCGGCCTGGGTCAGCAACAGCAACAGCGCCGGCAGGAGTGTCACAAACAGCAAAAATGTGACGAGCACGAGCAGTTTTCCGGCGATGTATTCCATGCGCAACATCGGCTTCGACAGGTAGATTTGCAGTGCGCTGGCGCGACGATCGTTGGCAATCAGACCGGCACCGACATAGACGGTCATGAAAAAGACAAAGACCCCCTGCTGATCGAGAAAGTCACGGAACGTATCGGGCGTGATGGCCAGGAACCCGGACGCCTGGGGCACCGACAGCGCGATGTACATCTGCACGGTGCGCACAATGAAGGGGATCCACGCCACCAGCAGCAAGGCGAGAAACGCGCGTTTGGCCAGCATCTGCCGGATGCCGTCGGCGGCAATCACGCGCCACGCATGCCCGACCGGGCGCCGTTCTCCCTGATAGCGACGATAGGATTGATCGTGAATGGGACTCATACTTCACCTATCGCGCGCGCAAAGACGTCTTCAAGCGTCGGCAGACTGGCCTTCAGATGGCGCACCTGCACGCGCGATTGGCCGGCGAGGTCGCAAATTTTTCGCTGATCTTCGCCGGCGCCGGCCAGCGGGCCGCGCACAAACACGCGCATGATGTCCTCGTCGGTCTCGTGGCACTCCATGCCGGTCGCTTCCAGCGCCGCGACAAACGCCGGGAGCGCACCCTTGACGCGCACTTCGTAGACCCGGCCGCTCGGTCCTTTGAGATCCTCGATGGTACCGTGCGTGGCCACCGCCCCCTTGTCGAGCACGACCACGTGGTCACACACATATTCGACGTCGGGCAGCAGATGCGAGGAGAGGATCAGATTGATGCCCTTGTTGTGCGCGATGTCGCGAATGAGCGTCAACATCTCCTCGCGCCCCTTGGGATCCATGCCGTTGGTCGGCTCGTCGAGGAACACCAAATCGGGATCGTGCACCAAGGCCTGCGCGAGTTTGATGCGTTGCTTCATGCCCGTCGAGTAGGTCTCGACATTACGATATCTGGCCTCACCCAAGCCCACATAAAAGAGGACCTCGTGAGCGCGCTGCATGGCATCGACTTTGGGCAGTCCGGCCAGTTGGCCGCAGTAGGCGACAAAGGTCACGGCGTTCATGCCGGGAATGTGGCCATCGGTCTCCGGCATGTACCCGATCCGCGCCCTCACCTCGAGCGGCTTATCGGCCACATTCATGCCCAGCACTTCGAGTCGGCCGCTCACCGGAGTCAAAAACCCCAGCAGCGACTTCAACATGGTGCTCTTGCCGGCGCCGTTGGGGCCCAGCAGCCCGACGGCTCCGGACGGAAACACAGCACTCACATCGCGCAGCGCGCGGTTGGTGCCGTAAATGACGCTCACGCGATCAAGAACAACCGCTGGAGAAGTGTCCGCCATAAGTCAGTAGCGTATACGCACAGGTTGCAGGGAGAGTTCGTTGGCGGAGCAATTAAACCGTACCACGGAGCCCCAGCGCATCCGCCTCAAGGCGGAGGAACCCGATGACGTTCGTGATGTGCTCCGGCAGCGGCAGCCCAATCTCCGCGGCGCCTTTGTGCAAGTCCTCGCGAGGCACGGCACGCGCAAAGGCCTTGTCCTTCATGCGCTTGATGACCGAGCTGGCTTCCAAATCCATCACGCTGCGGGAGGGGCGCACCAGCGCCGCCGCAGTGATGAAGCCGGCCATTTCGTCGCAGGCAAACAGCGTTTTTTCGAGGGCGGTCTCCCGCGTCACTCCGGAATAGTCGGCATGCGAGAGGATGGCCCGGGTCACCCACTCCGGGTAACCCATACCTTGGAGAATTTCGCATCCGCGGTAGGGATGGTTCTCGCGATCGGGAAACTTCTCGTAGTCAAAGTCGTGGACCAGCGCAACAAACCCCCACGCCTCTTCATCTGCCCCCGCGGCGCGCGCATACCCGCGCACGGCCGCCTCAACGGCCAGCAGATGTTTGCGAAGACTTTCGCTTTGGACGTGTTCGGTTACCAGAGCCCAGGCTCTCGCACGGGATAAGTCACTCATGCGAATCAGCCCCCGATCTGCGGTGTGGGCATCGGGATTTCCTTGAGCCCGGTCGGCATATCAAACACGCTGTCGGGCGTGTCTTCTTCCACAACGCTGAGCACGAGGGTCTCCATCTCATAACCGGCCAGCAGGTTCATCCGCATGACCTGCTTGACTGGCAGGCCCTGCAGGTCGGCCATCAGTTTGTCGAACCCGAACTGTGCCATCGCACCCGTGGTCATCGATTTGGCCATGGCCTTGGTGTATTTACCGAAGCTGTCGGCAATCCATGTCTCGCCGTCGAAGATGAAGGCCTCGGGCAACATCGCGCGCATCTCGGCAGGGACGTCGGCCGGCAACGGAATCGGCATGCGCAGCGACAGGGTGACCTTCTCCGCGCGATGCCCGGCAACGGTCTCGAACTGTCCGGTCTTTTTGGTGGTGATCTCGGGTTTCATTTGCGCCATCGCCGCGGCGGCTTCGGGCGGCAGGTCAGCCAGCCCGGGAATTTTCCACCACGTCCCGGCCTTGGCGTCAAATCCCACC
>JBKJTD010000255.1:0-25149 GCA_046590915.1 Vicinamibacterales bacterium | reverse complement strand
GACATCGGGTCGAGCCAGATCTGGCGCAGACGATGGCGGATCGCTTCGTCGTGCAGTTGCTCAAGCCGAATCTGGTGGGAACGGGTGTCGGGAAACGGCGTGTATGTCGCGCCCGAGCGCGTGAAGTCGCTATAGATCTGGATAACCGTGCCGACGTCGACCACCACCACAAACGGCGGGCGGCCTTCATCGGCCGGCAGCGCGCGCGCATATTGTTCGGCCTGCCCCCGCGCCCGCATCAACGCATCGTCGAACCCCTTGGGCGCGGCTTGACGAATCTTCTTGGCCTCGAGCACAAACGATCCGCGACGGTAGAGGTCGATGCGACCGGCGGACTGCGTGCCATCCCCATGGACGAACGTCACCGGTCGTTCAAAGACGTACGCATCGGTGCGCGGGTCACCGCTGGAGGGCTCAGGGCTGGGGAGATCGAGCAGGGCCGCGAGGTCGGTCAGGAAGAGCTGGTAGTTGGCGAGTTCCGTGCCCCCGGCGGCCTTCCAGCGAGTGATGAACGCGTCGACGTTCGGGACCGGGTGTGACACGGCGATATCTTACAGGTCCCGGGGGCCCGGGGGCCCGAACTGCCGACGCCCCCATAGAATCGACGCTCGGAGCGATGTCCTCCTCGGGCTAGGTGAGCGTCTCGCCTTGCCATGGCTTGACGTACTAATGCGTATGAGCAAGGCTTATTTATATGCACATGCGCACCAGTTTGATCCTGCCTGAGGCTTTGATCGACGAAGCCCGGAAGTCCCTCGGCTTCACCTCAAAGACTGACACGGTCGTCTACGCGCTCCGCGAGGTCGTTCGCCGCAGTCGCTCCGAGGAGCTCAAAGCACTGCTGGGCAAAGTGACGTTCGAGTTTGATCCCAGCGCGCTCCGCAAACGCGACCGGGCACGACGATGATCGTGGTGGATACGTCGGTGTGGGTCGACGCCACGCGACGCCCGAACGGCGTGTCGCAGCGTGCCTTGCGGGCGCTGATTGACGCTGATGAGGTGGCGCTGGCTTTGCCCGTGCGACTGGAACTGCTGGCCGGTCTCGGCAAGAAGGACCGCGCATCGTTCAAGCGCGCGCTGTCGAGCCTGCCCGTGTTGGTCCCCACCGACGACACTTGGCGTCTGATCGAGGGCTGGATTCCCGCCGCAGCGGACAAAGGACAACGGTTCAGCGTCGCCGACCTGCTGATTGCCGGGTTGAC
Source organism: Vicinamibacterales bacterium (assembly GCA_046590915.1). Lineage (GTDB taxonomy): Bacteria > Acidobacteriota > Vicinamibacteria > Vicinamibacterales > SCN-69-37 > SYFT01. Next base: position 23,947 of record JBKJTD010000255.1, on the reverse strand, counting down.
CGCAGAGATCGGCGGCCTGGTCTGGTCACGAGACTCAGACTTCGACCGGATGGAGGCGCTCAAGCTTGTCGAGTGTTATTCACCGGCATAGGAGTCGAATGTGAATTGCTCACACAGTGATCGCCTATTTGAAGAGGTCGTCGAAGGCCTTGCGGCCGCGTGACTCCGGTGAAGTCGACGGGGTGGATCCCGTCTCTTTCTCGACGCGTGTGGTGCCAACGAACAGCGCGCAGTCGTTGCGCACGTCCTTGGGCCGCACGCGCGCGGGGATCGTTTCGCGGCACTCAAACCGTGCGCCGGGATCGAACGACTGGCACTGGATGCAGGCGTGCAGATCCACGCCGCACTTCGCGCAGGTGCTGAGCGAGCTGATGCGCCCGGCTTCAATGGTGCCGCATCGCGCGCAGCGGAAGACCTCCGTGAAGGCCATCATGTTCATGACTTTCGGATCGCGCGGCAGGCGCGGATCGATGGGCTCCCGCGGTCGCTGTGGTGACGCCGGCCGCCGCTCCGATCCTCCACTGTCCTGATACCCGCGCTGCCGGTATTTCTGATCGGACATCTGCCGCCCTCCTGTTGCGTGACTCTGTAGAGTCTACGCCTCATGACCATCCGACTCGACGGTCGATCCCATGTGACGGCCCATCGTAAAAAGAAAGACCGTTTTACAACGCGTCGTATACCTATAATCATCCGGTGCGACGCGCAGCTTCGATCGCCTCCTCACGGAGCCCGCCGCCACCCATAGCTGGCGTGCCCGTCGCTGATCCCAGCGTCGTCGACGGGCCGCTGCCGTCATTGCGCCCGACTGACGGGGACGAGCGCCTGTCGTTGCTGGACGCTTTGCGCGGGTTCGCGCTGGGGGGCGTCTTCCTGGCCAACAGCGGCGCGCTCATGCTGTGGTTTTATCTGTCGTCCGACCAGCAGGCTGCGCTCCCCACGGCGGCGTTCGACCGTGTCGGCATCGTCGTGCTCTCGTTCTTTGTGTTCGGGAAGTTCATCACGCTCTTTGCGCTGCTGTTCGGCCTCGGCTTCGCCGTGCAGATCATGCGGGCCGAGGCGCGCGGTGGGAACGCGCTTTCTGTCTATGCCCGACGACTGCTGGTGTTGCTGCTGATCGGTCTGGGGCACGCGACCCTGCTCTGGTGGGGCGACGTGCTGCGCTTCTACGCCGTGCTCGGCTTCGGGCTCCTGCTCGTCCGCCGTGCATCGCCACGCCTGCTGCTCTGGTCCGGCTTGGTCCTGGGCTGCCTGGGCCCGGCGCTGCTCGGTCTCGTGGTGGACCCGCTCCTGCAGCCAGTCCGTGCGGGGCTGCCGACGACCGCCGCTGCGAACGCGAGCGCCCTGGCCGCATTTTCCGGAGCGAGCTACTTCGACGTGGTCAGGATGAATTCCTGGTACGACATGTTTTACGCAATCGGGCACTGGTCGACGCCGGTCTCTATCTTCGCGCGATTCCTCCTCGGCTTCTGGGCGGGGCGGATGCTCCTCCTGCATGATCCGGCGCGCCATCGGACGCTGCTCGCGCGCATCTTGGCGTGGAGTGTCACCCTGGGGATCCTCGGCAACGCCGTGATCCTGCTCTCGTGGTTCGGCGGCCTGAAGGAACAGGTGCCAGCGCTGACGGAGCCGATCGGTCGAGCCATGCTCGAGGTCGTCACCTCGACCGGCCCGCTCGCCCTGGGGATTGCCTATGCGACCGGCTTCGCGCTGCTCTATATGCGACCAGCCTGGCGGGCCCGGCTCGATGTATTCGCGCCGGTCGGACGCATGGCGCTGACGAATTACCTCGGCCAGACCGTCGTACTCATCGCGGTGTTTTACGGCATCGGACTCGGGATTGGACCGCGCTTCGGCCTCCCAGGGCAGCTGGTCGCCGTGGCGCTCGTGTTCGGCGCACAGATTCTCGTCAGCCGGTGGTGGCTTGCGCGGTATCGGTTCGGTCCGATGGAATGGGTGTGGCGGTCGCTGACATACGGCCGCGCGCAGCCGATGCGCGTCGTGTGAGGACCCTTCGACGCGGCGATCCCTCGCGCAGGAGATAGCCCGCTCGAGGTCTGGCTCGACGAAATCCGGCGCTCGCCGAACACGGGCTGATGACCCAGGTGCATGGCACGATGCCACGTGCTGCCGGGTGAACAGTCGTGAATAATCCAGCTGGTATGATTTCCACGTCAGTGTCCATCCCCGTTGCAGACGACCTCCTGACCATCGTGCGTCCGGTGGCGTCTCGCGTGGGCCCTGTGGTGGTGGTGAGTCGGGAGCCACGGATGGACGTGCCGCTGGCCGAGGCGGCGGCGCGGATGCGGACGACGGTGGAGTCCGCCGATCGGACCGCCGCGGTGCGCACCATGTACAAACGGCTCGGGATCGATCCCACCAAGACGCGACCCTCGTCGGAAGCGTTGCTGCGGCGTGTGCGGAAGGGCGACCCGCTGCCGCGCATCAACAGCCTCGTCGACGTGATCAACTGGTGTTCACTCGAAACCCAGCTGTCGTTCGGCCTGTACGATGCGGACGCGATCGCCGGCGACGTTGCGATGCGGCTGGGGCGGGACGGGGAGTCGTATGCCGGCATCCGCAAGGACGCCGTACACGTGGGAGGGCGCTTGGTGCTGGCTGACGATGTGGGGGCGTTTGGCAACCCAACCTCCGATTCGGCCCGCACTGCCGTCACCGACGCCACCACCTCCGCGCTCATTGTCATCTTCGTGCCGGCGCCGTTGGCGGCGGCCGTCGGTGATGAGGCCATGGCACTGACGCTCGGACGGATCGGATGACGGCGAGTGCCGGAGCGCAGCCTGGTTGACATTCCGGCGGACCGGCATAGGCTTGCGGAATGAAGTCACTGGCTCCGCTCTCCCTCCTATGTGCCGCGCTCGGCGCTGCGGGCTGCAGCTCGATTCCTCCGCGCACGACCACCGAGCCCGCGGCGTCGATTGATCCGGAGCGGATGTCGCGCATCATCCGCACGCTGGCCTCCGACGAGTTCGAGGGCCGCGCGCCCGGAACCGACGGTGAGAAGAAGACGGTCGCCTGGCTCGCGGATGAGTTTCGCCGCGTCGGCCTCGAGCCGGCCGGAGAGAACGGGACATACCTGCAGCGCGTGCCGCTGATCCGTACGCAGCTGGCCAAGGCCGGCGATGTGTCGATGGAAATCAAAGGAGAGCGCCTCGCCCTGCAGGTCCCGCGCGATATCTACCTGAACACCGCTCGGGAGACCGGCCGCGCGGTCGTTGCACGCGCGCCAATGGTCTTTGTCGGGTACGGCGTCGCGGCGCGCGAGCGCGCGTGGGACGACTTCAAGGGTGTCGACCTCGAGGGGAAGGTCGCGGTGTTCCTGGTGAACGACCCGGACTTCGAGGCGGTGGAGGGCGAGCCCGTCGCGACGCGTTTCGGCGGCAAGGCCATGACTTACTACGGCCGCTGGACCTACAAGTTCGAGGAGGCGGCCCGCCGGGGCGCGGTCGCGGCGCTCGTGGTGCACGAGACGGCCGGAGCTGGCTACGGCTGGAGCACCGTCGAGGCGCCAGCGGGGGAGAATTACAACACCATGCTGCGGCCCGGCGCGCAGCAGCCCGTCCTGCTTCAGGGCTGGATCCAGCGTCAGGTCACGCAGGACCTGTTCCGGCGCGCGGGCCTCGACTTCGAGACCGTGAAGCGGCAGGCGCGTACGGCGGAGTTCCGTCCGATCGACCTCGGCGCCACGCTTTCCGCGGCCTTCGATGTGCAGACCACACGCGTCGAGAGCCAGAACGTCCTGGGGAAGATTACCGGCTCGGCGCGCCCCGAGGAGACCATCTGGTTCGCCTCGCACTGGGACGCGTTTGGTGTTGGTGCAGCGGATTCCCGGGGCAGGACCGTTCGCCCCGGCGCGCTCGACTCGGCCAGCGGCGTCGCCGGCACCATCGAGATCGCGCGGGCGTTCAAGGCTGGGCGGCAGCCCGAGCGCACGCTGGTCTTCGCGGCGTGGACTGCGGAGGAGCGCGTCCTGCTCGGCTCGGAGTACTACGGCGCCAATCCTCTCTTCCCCTTCGACAAGGTGGTGGCCAATCTGACGCTCGATACCCTGCAGCCGAATGGGCCTGCGAGGGACGTGATTCTGATCGGAAAAGGACAGAGCGAGCTGGAGGACATGCTGGCAGCGGCGGCCGCCCGGCAGCACCGCACTGTGACTGCAGACTCACGACCGGAGCGGGGACTGTTCTACAGGGCGGACCACTTCTCCTTCGCGAAACGCGGCGTACCGGTCCTCATCATCATGGCTCTGGGCGGGGGCGTCGATCTCGTCAACGGCGGACGGGAAGCCGGCGACCGCTGGGTCACCGAGTTCACGGCGAACTGCTACCACCAGACCTGCGACGAGTGGCGTCCCGATCTGGATTTTCGCGGAGCCGCACAGGACACCGAGTTGCTCTACTTCATCGGCCGCGAGCTCGCCTTCGGAACGAAGTGGCCGGCCTGGCGAACCGATTCCGAGTTCAAGGCGATCCGCGCAGCGTCCGATCACGCGCGACGGTAGCTTGCCGACCGCGAGGTTCGCCGCGGGCCTGAGCCATGCGCATCTGCCTCCCTCCGGGGCTTCCGACGTACTTGACGTCATGAGCGCCGAGGATTTGATCAGCGCCAGCCGCGGCCTCCTCACCCATGTCAATGAGACGTGGGTCGTCTGGCGAGACGATCGGTGAGTCATCGCGGGAAGACATATCGTGCCGAAAATACGTTAGAGGCTGTCGGAGCGCATCAGCGGATTCTCGGTCGTCACGTCAGGAAAACGGCTGAAGTCCCGATCGGCCGAGTACAACGTCGTCACGCCGTGACGCCGGCAGAGCGCCGCGATGCGCGCATCGTGAACCGCACCTCCAGTCACCAGCGACCGTTCCACCATCGGACGCAGGGCCGCCCAGTAGCCCTCTTCTTCGTGCAGAAGGACGAGTGTCGGCGACTCAAGCCACCGGTCGATCTGCACCAACGCGTCAGCCACCGGCGTTGCGGGCTTGTAGATGCGGGGATGGGTGACGATGGCGAAGAATTCGTAGAGACAGGGCCACGCAATCGCCCACGCAGAGAGGCCTTCGGCCAACGTCGTCACGACCTGGTCCGCCTTGAGGTGGAAGGGGGAATCCGCCCGATGCGCATACACGAGAATGTTGGTGTCGACGGCGATCACGGCAGTCAACCCAGCCGATAGATGGTGTCGCGGATCGACTCCCAGTCCGCATCGGGACGCTGGAGACCCTCACCATCAAACGGATGCTTTTTCAGGCGGAACGGAGCCCGTGCGGGAGCGTTCGCCAGGCGCTGGCGGAGCGCTTCGTCTACCACCTCCCGCAACGTCTTGCCTTCGCGTTGCGCCTGCCGCTTCGCCCGCACAAGCACATCGTCTGCAATCTCGATGGTTGTCTTCATATGGGCACCCATATTACATCAGCTGGCTTGGATGGATGAAGCGACGGATTCTGCCGGAACCAGTCGCTGTGGGGTACAGTTTTCCGAACGTGACTACCTTAACCTGTGTTCGTTTCCCTCTTTTCGCGGTCGTGTGCATCGTCTTGCTGATGACGGAAACCGATGCCACGGCTCAAGGGAGAGCGGACGCCGCGCAGATCCACATCAGGCTCGCCGTTGCAGCATCGCAACCGTTGCCGACGGTGATGATGGTGACGGCGCGGGAGGGGGAGCCACCTGCACCACCGGCGGCCGGAACGGCGACCGATGGACTCGTGACCTTCGCGGGACTGATGCCGGGCGCGTATCGCGTGGAATTCGCCGGCCTGACGCGTACGCTGCAGCTCAATCCGCGCGAGGTCGTGGTGCTTCGCGGCGTGGACCTCACCATCGTTGAGCGCCGAATGTTTGGTGAGGGCACTCACCTCACCGATCGCTGGTTCACCGATCTGGCGTCGGCCCACGACGTCTGGGCGCTCGTCGAGACCGTCGCACCTTTTGTGATTGTGGACCGCATGGACAACGGCGGGCTGGCCACGGGCCGATCGGGGCTGCTCGGGTCGCGAGGCTCCTCGTGGACCACCACACGACTGACGTTTGCCGGCGCACAAATCATCGAGCCGAATCGCCATGGGCTGATGCCGTTCGTGGCGGACCTGTCGACGATCGCCGCCGTCTCGGTGATGTCGGGACTGGCAGGGGCCGAACACCGCACGCCCGGCGTCGTCGTTGCGCTCACGCCCCGCAGCCCGGCGCGGGTGCGCAGCGGGATGGTGGGTGCGTCACTGACGACGCAGGGGATGGTTGCGGAGAACCAACACTTCGCGCCGCCGATCCAACGTACCGAGGAGTGGTACCACGGCGAGACGGTCGTCGAAGGCCCGGTCGCGCGTGACACGGGTGTGCTCGTGTCCGCGAGTCACGCGCGCATCCGGTTTGTGGAGCTCGACAACCTGTCGTGGACCTCCACCTCGACACAGCTGAACGCACGCGCCACTCGTCAGTCCTCCAACAATGCACAGCTGGGACTGATCGCGGCGCTGCAACGCGTGTCTGCTCCCTTCGAAGACCGTCGCCAGTTTCGCGACCGCCACGTCAATGAAGACGCCACCTTCTGGCACGCCATCGTCACCCGCAACCAGATGGTTGGTGGCGGCGTTCTTGAAGGGCTGGCGAGCGCACAGGGCGGCTCGTTCTCGCCTGATGTGCAGTCAGCGCACGGTGGGACGCTTGATCGGGTGACGGATTCGTTTGTGCCGGCGCCGGCTGCTGATGTGCGCACGCGTCAATGGGAGTTGACCTCGGCTTGGCATGCGCCCGTGCGCCAAATCCTCGGCGGGCACCACGAGTTCTCAGTGGGTGCGCACGTGCGTCGCGTGAGTCGGGTGTCCACGCGGCTGATGAGCATCACTGTCACCGAGAATGTGGGAGCGCTCCCGGCGCGCGTGTGGATTCCGACCGCCGCCGAACCCGACGCGAGACCCGCGGTGTGTGAAGGCGGCGTGTATGTGTCGGATCGGATGTCACTAGCCGCCGGCCTCACGGTGGAGGCTGGTGTGCGATTCGATCTGTCACGCGGCTCCACGCGTGGCGGCGCGACCGGGATCTCGTGGCAGACGATCTCGCCGCGGATCTCGGCGCAGTGGGCGCGGGGTCCTGTCGCGCTTTTTGGTGGCGCAGGCTGGTACAGCGATCCGCTCGCGCTCGATCACCTGCGTCACGGCGACCCAGGGGAGACTACGTTCAATGTGCATCGTTGGTCGGATGGTGTGCTCGTCGCGCGCGCCGGTCGTGGGCCCGATGTGGCGGCCATTGACCCGGATCTGGTGGCGCCACGCACGTTTGAATACACCGGCGGGCTCGAACTGCGCGCGGGTGACCACCTCACGTTTCGGTCCGCGGCTGTCTGGCGGCAGTCGCGAAATCTGGTCGCCTCGGTCAACACCGGCGTGCCTGCGTCTTCCTACACCCAACGCCTGGTCGCCGACCCGGGCGAGGACTGGGACGGCCCCGACGACGATGGCACGATCCTCGTCTACGACCGTCGTCCCGCCACATTTGGGCTCGATCAGTTTCTGCTGACCAATCCTGCTGAGGCCACGGCCACCTATGAAGGGATTGAAACGTCGTGGACTCTTCGCACGCGTCCGGTCGAGATGGTGTTTGGAGCGTTGATGTATCGATCACGCACGTGGGCGGCGTACCGGGGCTTTGGCCCCATAGAGAATGACCAAAGTGTGGTGGGTGAGGTGTTCGAGAACCCGAACGCGCGGCCGCTGGTCCAGGGCAGCAACTTTTCCGACCGGTCGTATGTCGGCAAACTTGCCGGGACCGTGCACCTGCCGTTCGCCGTCCGTTTTGGATTTGCGGCGCGGTATCAGGACGGCCAGCCCTTCTCGCGCGTCGTGGTCGTGCCCGATCTCTCCACCGGCCCGGAGATGATCCATGCCTATCGCACCGGCCGGACGCGATACACCTACACCCTGACGCTTGATCTGCGGCTGCAGAAGGCGCTGCGCGTCCTGGGGCGCGAGGCGGCCGTCATGGTCGACGTGTTTAACGCGACGCAGCACAAGAACGAGGTCAATGAAGACGCCGCCACGACGCCGTTGTTCAGGCTGTCGACCGCCGTCCAGCCCCCGATGACCGCGCGCCTCGGGTTCCGCGTCCGCTGGTGAGACCAGGGGAGCATGGTCGGCCGCCTTGGTGACTGGCCAAGCCGACTCACTGACTTGGTTGTGTCTCTAGAGCGATAAGGGCATACTGTGTCCGCTCTCGGTACGAGTACAGGACCATTTATGACACATCGCTCTCAAGCCCGTGTTCAGCCCTCGTTTGCCCACGTACGTTCTTTGGCCGGGTTGGGTGCTGTGTGCGGCGCCCTTCTGCTGGGCGCGGTCTGGCCCTCGGCGCAAGTGGCTTCGGGTCTGGGGTTGGTGGTTGGGCGGAACGTCAACATCGTGTCCGGACAGGCGTTGCCCAACGGCGACCCGTACCTCCAGCGTCAGAACGAACCGTCGGTGGCGGCCTCAACCCGGAATCCCCTGCACCTGCTGGCGGGCGCCAACGACTATCGCACCGTCGACATTCCCGGCAACTTCAACGACGGTGAGACCGGCGATGCGTGGTTGGGCGTGTTCAAGTCGTTTGACGGCGGCGAGCGGTGGCAGAGCACGCTGCTGCCCGGCTACCCGCAGGACACCTCGGCCGCAGGCATGGCGTCACCGCTCAAGGCGTACCACGCCGGGGCGGACCCGGTTGTGCGTCCCGGTACCAACGGACTGTTGTATTACGCCGGCCTGGCGTTTAATCGCGGCGAGGGCGGCGCGAGCGCCATCTTTGTCTCGCGGTTCGTCGATAACAACAACAAGGAAAACGGCGACCCGATCGCCTACATTTCGACGTCGCTCGTCGCGCGTTCCAGTGGGGCAGCCTTCCTCGACAAACCCTGGATGGCCGTGGACGTTCCCCGCGCCGGTGCCAAGGCCTGTCGCATCACGACGCAGCAGCCCGCGCCCCTCGGCGCGCCTTCCACCCGGCAGGCCGTCGCTCCCACGCCAAAGGGGGCCAGTGGCGCCGCGGTCTCGGCTGCTGCCCAGAACATCAAGAACACTCGCACCACCCAGGGCACGCCGACCACGTTGCCCACGCCCGGCATCGTGCAGGCGACCTCGGTGACCCAGCAGGTGCTGGCCGGCACGATGTACGTGGCGTATGCGCAAATCACGACCACGACGCTCGCCACAGGCGCGGCGGACATCGAGTCGCGCATCATGTTTTCACGGTCGGATGACTGCGGCGTGTCGTGGACGACACCGGTGCAGATCAGTGATCCCGCGCACAAAGTGAATCAGGGCGCCACCATTGCCGTGGACCCGAACACCGGAGCGGCGCACGTGGCATGGCGGCAGTTTGGTCTGACGGCCACGGCGCCAGACGCGATCATGACGGTCGTGCCGACGGTGTCGGCGAAGACCCGCAAGACGCCCATCAAAGTGCACGAGTTCAAGCCCGGCCCCAAGGCGAGCGAAATCCAGCCCAAGCTGCAGCGTGCGCATCGTCATGGCGACGTGAAGGAGCTGGTCTCCATTCGGCCGTTCGACTCGGGCACTGGTCCGGATCGCTTCCGCACCAACGCCTATCCCACGATGGCGATTGACGATGAGAGCCGTGTGTATGTGGCGTGGACCGAACGCGGCTTTGCCGGCGCCCGTCCAGATGCGCTGATTGGGGATGCGCGAGTGGTGCTGGCCACATCGCGGGGCGGCGGACTGTGGACCAAGCCGCGAGCGGTCGATTCGCTGCCCACCGCCGATGACATGCCCGGCCATCAGATGATGCCCTCGATGTCGTACTCGGGTGGCCGTCTGTTGATCGTGTATTACGACCTCCGGGAGGACGTCTCTCGTATCTTCGGTCCCTGGGTCTCCGAGACCGACGCCGTGGCGTCCGCCAATCGTCGCCACACGATCGACGTGCGCGCCGTGCAGGCCCCGAAAGGGGACGTGCCGGCATTTGGTCCGTCGACGATGGTGTCGCAGTACCTGATGGGCAATTTGCGGGGTAGCGGCGGCAACATACCGCAGCAACTGCAGTTCAACGCGCCGAACCTGCCGCTGTTCCAACTCGGCACGGTCCCGTTCATGGGTGACTACATTGACGTGGCACCGGCACCGGCGTTTGTGCAGAACACCACTGGCACATGGATTCACAACACCGCCAACACGTCCGCTCCAGTCTTCCACGCGGTGTGGACCGACAATCGCGACGTCCAGAAGCCGGCCAACGGCGACTGGAAGAACTACACGCCGCCCGGGAGCGCGACCTGTGCCGTCGGCCAGACCGGCATGCGTAATCAGAACGTCTATTCGGCGCGGTTGACGATGGGCCTGGTGGCTGGATCGCCCGGCAACACCAAGCCGCTCAGCACCAACGTTCCGCGCGGCTTCGTCGTCTTCGCGCAGAACCTGACGTATCAGACCAAGGCCTTCCGGTTCACGATCCAGAACCAGCCGGTCGGCGGCAACGCGTCGTTCTCCCAACTCGGCCTGATCAACGCCGAACCCCTGCTCCTGCAGGTGGACGTCAAAGTCGCGCCCCGATCGATGGTGACGCGCACCGTATACGCGACATCCACCAACGCGAAGGAACAGGTGCGCGTCTCGATCTCTGAAGTTGGCATCGTCGATCTGCTTCCGCTCAGTGGCGGGTTGACGACGACAGTGATCCTGAACCCGGATATTTCCAATCCGGACATTTCGAACCCTGACATCTCGAACCCCGATATCTCGAATCCCGACATCTCGAACCCGGATATTTCGAACCCAGACATCTCGAATGCCGAGGTCTACAACCCGGACATCTCCAATCCCGACATCTCCAACCCGGACATTTCGAATCCCGATATTTCCAACCCGGATATTTCCAACCCGGATATTTCGAATGTCCTGATCGCGAACCCGGACATCTCGAATCCGGATATTTCGAATCCCGACATTTCGAATCCTGATATTTCCAATCCGGATATTTCGAATCCGGATATCTCCAACCCGGACATTTCCAACGGGTCGCTGACCGATGTGACGTGGACGATTCGCAACAACGGCAACACGACCGCTGCCTTTAATGTGAATCTGTTCCTGGCGAATCAGGCAGCGGCGACTGCGGGCGGGATCAAGACGCAGTTGGTCGTGCACAAGAGCTACAAGACGCCGATCTCCGATGGGTGTGTCCTCAAGTCGCAGACGCAGACCGTGCTCGTCGCCAAGGTCGATGATCCGGTGTTCCTCAGCGCAGGTGACGACACGTCATTTGATGCCGCGAACCCGGACATCTCCAACACGACGCTCTGGCTCGAACCGGGTGCCGAAGGCAAGATCACCCTTCGCATCGTCGATCCGAATCCGACCGACAACGTCACCATTAATCCGGTCACCGATGTGACGCCCGTGGTGCAGGCCGAGTCGATCAACACCCAGGATCTGAGCCAGCCCGCGCCAGAGCCGCCGGCGACTCCGCTGCCGACCGACCCGGTGCCGCCGCCTGCGGTGGCGCTGGCCTTTGTGGCGCAGCCGGTGAACACCCTGGTCAACGCGTTCATGCCTGACATCACCGTGAGCGCGTTCGCGGGTGCGAACGCCGCGCCGGGTGTGCAGGTGACGCTCGCCATTGCGATCAATCCGTCTGGCGGCAACCTGGTCGGCACGGTGACGACGCTCACCGATGCGGCGGGTATCGCGACATTCAGTGGCCTGCTGGTCAATCGTGATGGGGCCAACTACCGGTTGTCGGCGTCAGCCAGTGCGTCCGGCGCGCTTCCGGTGCTGTCGAACACGTTTACCGTCGGCGCTGCGCCGGCCGACCCGTTCGTGGTGACGTCCCCTGTAGACGCGTTGGTGCTTGGCACGCTGCGGTATGCGTTGACCGAAGCTAATGCCGCGCCTGGCGTTCAGACCATCACGTTCAATATCGGCGGCGTGGGTGAACAGGTCATTGCCCTGGCTGCCTCGTTGCCGGTGGTGACCGGCAGCGTGGTGATTGATGCCACGACCCAGCCCGGCTACGACGGGCGTCCGATGATCCGCCTGCATGGAGCAGGTGCGGGCATGGGAAGCTATGGATTGCACCTCCAGGCGACGTCCACTATTCGTGGGCTGTCGATCACGGGCTTCGGCAACGCTGGAGTGCTCGTGGACGGGGGCGGCACCGCCAGCGTGGTCGAGCAGAACTACATCGGCACCGATCGTGCCGGCGCGGGTGGGCTAGGCAACAACGCTGGCGTGATGTTGAGCGGCACCACCAACGTCGTGGTGCGCCAGAACCTGCTGTCCGGCAACGTGTACTCGGGAGTCATTGTGGCCAGTGGTGCCCTGAACGAAATTCGCAACAACCGGATCGGGACAGGCTTTGATGGCTTGGGGTACCTTTCCAACGCGGACAACGGCATCACGTTGTATGACGGTGCGGACGCCACGCTCATCGATGGCAATCTGATTTCCGGCAACGGCACGGTCCTGTTCTTCAACATTGCGTTCGATAACGTCCAGACCGGCGCGGGCAATGGGTTTGGTATCGACATCCAGCAGTCCGGCGACCTGGCTGACGTGACCAATACGATCATCGTCAACAACATCATTGGCCTTGATGCCGCGGGCAACCTGATCAACCGCGGCGGGGCCGACTGGGTCGGGCCGGGGCCGACCAATGAGAACTTCGGACCGCGCAACCGCGGTAACGCCGGCGGTGGTATTCGCGTCCATCGCGGCTCGGGCACGATCATCGGCCGCAACGGTGAGGGCAACACCATCTCGGGTAACACGGGCACCGGTGTGTCCCTGACCGGGTTGGTCGGGACGGCGCCGATCTTGCGAGGCAACCGGATCGGGACCGACCCGATGGGCACTCAGGCGCGCGGCAATCGTCGGGGGATCGAGGTGTTCCTGTCGCGAGCCGTCGTGGGCCAGCCAGGTGTCGGCAACGGCAATCAGGTGTCGGGCAACCTGAGCGACGGCATCTGGGCGAATGGCGACACCACCATCGAGAACAACTTGGTGGGCGTGAACGCCTGGGGCACACTGGCTCTCGGCAACGCACGCATCATGGGTAATGGCACGCCCGAAATCGGCTGCTGCCACACGGGCATCTTTGTGGATGCCCCGGCCAACATCGTGCGCGGCAATGTCGTGGGCGGCTCCTCTGCTCACGATCAGGATCCGGGGATCCGTTCTGGCGGAGCGGCCGGCGCGCAGCCGAACCTGATCGAACGCAACTACGTCGGCACGAACCCGACACTGACCGCGGACTTTGGCAACGGCATCGGCATCGGGTTGTATGGCGACAAATCCGGGACCACTGTGCGAGCCAACTACGTGCTCAACAACGTGCTCGCCGGTATCTGGCTTGTCGAAGGCACTGAGGACGCCCTCATCGGCGGCGCTCCGAACACGGGCAGCGGAAACGTCATCCGCAATAATGGCGCGGGCATTCTGATCGGCTACAACTCGACCGAGCCTGACAAGGGCAACGCCATTCAGTCGAACGCGATCTACAGCAATACCAATCTGGGTATCGACCTCGGGTTCAATGGCGTGACCGCCAACGACGTCGGTGACGGCGACACGGGGCCCAACAGACTGATGAACTTCCCGGTATTGTCGAATGTGAATAGCGGCGGCGCCACCACGGCGGTCGATATGGTGCTCGACACCGACACGCCGAATGCGAAGTACGACATTCAGGTCTTCGCCAGCGCTGCGTGCCACGCCACTAGCTACGGCCAGGGCGAGCGACTCGTCGGCACGTTCGGGCCGGTCAGCAATGGCTCCGGTGACATCGTCACTAACTTGGTGCTTACCGAAGCCGTGCTGGCCGGTCAGTTCCTGACGGCGACGGCCACCAGTGCCACCGCTGGCACATCGGAGTTCTCGCAGTGTGTGCAAGTGCCAGCCGGCGCCACGGGCAGCATCACGTCGGCCTCGCCGTCCAATGAAGCACCCGGTGAAGGCTTCATGGTGCTGCGGGGCTCGAACCTGCCGGCCACTATCGGTGATGTGATCGCTGTGGTGTCCAATGGAGTCACCACGATGAACGGATTCTGGTTCGCCAGCCCATCGTCGCCGACCGCCGGGTATGTGCGGATGCCGTTCGGGATGCCGCTTGGGGCTGCCACGGTTCGGCTGCGCAACGGCGCCGGCACGGCATTTACCAATGCGTTCCCGGTCACCATCACCGCCGTGCCTGGCACTCCGGTGATCACGAACATCCTGGATGGAGCGTACAACCCGATCACTTCTCCGGTGGCAACCGGCTCGAAGATTGCTGTGCAGGCTGATGGCATCGACACGACCGGCGCAGTGGTGCGCTTCACGCAAGGCGCCACCAACTGGGACGTGTCGGCCGAACTGGTGGCGTCGAGCCCCTCGATTGGAATGGTCGCGAGGGTGACCGTGCCGGCGGCGGCGGCCGGTGGCCCCATCAACGTCAGCATTCGGCAGGGCGCGAGCGCGTTCAGCCCGGCGAAGCAGATCTCGGTCCAGGCGTCCGGCGCTACTCTCGTGGGACCAGTCGGCGGCGGTGGAGGCAGTGCGTTCGGCCCGATCATGTGCCCGAGTGGATCGGTGGCGACGGCGTTCCGCGGAAGAGCCGGGGATGATGTCGACCGAACGGAGCTTTGGTGCAGCACCGTCCAGGCGGGGCCGTCGCTGGGAAGTGCCGCATTTGCCGGTGGAGTCGGCGGCACTGGCGGGACCGATTACGGAGGCGCATTGACGTGCCCTGCTGGTGCGGTCATGACCGGCATTCACGGTACCGCCGGCGGCGTCGTTGATTCGCTGGGCGTCACCTGCACCTACCTGGCAGGCGGGGCCTATCAGTCGACGGCGATCGGGAGGCCCGGCGTTGGGATCAGCCCTGGTGCGACGGCGTTTGCTCTGAACTGCGCAGCTGGCCAGGAGGTTGTTGGCTTTGTGGGCCGACAGGGTAACGTGCTCGACCAAATCGGCATTTATTGCAGCAATGCGGCCGCGCCGGTGCCGGAGGCGACGATGGAGTCGGAGCCGCCTGCGGGGCCCCAACCCGCGCGTCCAACGCCGCTTGTCGACGCGGGTCGCCCGTAGCGTGACGTTCGACCCATCGACGCGGCGGGGCTCAAGCCCATGTCCCGCGCACTACTTGAGGCCGGATCGCGCCTGGGTGAGCAGGCCTTGGACCGGCCGCATGCGTCGGTAGGTGGGGAAGTCGTCGAGAAACGCCGACGTCGCCTCGCCCTTGCGAGCCACGCACCGTTCAAATTCAGACGCGGCCTCGGGGAATGCGCCCAACGCGAGGTACGCCCGCCCGAGGCTCAGTCGCCCCAGCCACGTGTCAGCGAGTTTCTGCGCGGCTTCAAACTGCGTGAGCGCGTCGCGCGATCGACCGGCGGTGAGCGCGGCTTCGCCTCGGAGCAGGGCAGCGTAGATCCGGGGCTCGTTTTCCAGACGATTGTCGAGGTCGTTCGCAATGACCTCGGCGGGGCCAGGTTGACCGGCGGTAATCATGACGAAGGCGGCCGTGTAGAGGGTGCCGTTCTCCCGGCCGGCGGCCACGGCCTCCTGAGCGGCCTTGAGGGCCGCGGCCGTGTCGCCGCGCGCCAGAAGCACCTCGGCCTTGATGGCCAGGTGGCGACCGGCGGCCACCAAATCCTTTGCCGCACGGTCCTCGTCAATCGCCGAGTTCAGCATGGCAAGGGCCTCGGCATTCCGACCCTCGAACAACGCCATGTCGATGCGACCACTCGTCGCGAATAACCGTGCGGCCGCGGTGTTGATCGCCGCCAGGGCCGTCCACGCGTCAGTGGCTTCCGCGCGATGTCCCAGCGCCAGGTGTGAGAGGCCAAGGGCGACCAACGCCTTCACGAACTCAGGATTCAACTGCCGCACGTCGTTGGCGAGGGTGATGGCCCCGTCGAAGTCGCCGGCGTACATCGCGAACAGTGCGGCGTTGTTGCGACGAATGACGTTCTTCGGGTAAATGTCCGATGCCCGTCGCCCCGTCTCGAGTGCGCCGGCCATGTCGCGTCTGTAGAACTGCGCGAGCGCCAGGTTCGCCAACCCGGACGTGTCCGCGGGAAACTGCGCCACCAGCGCCTGGAATTCCTCAAGCGCCTTCTCCGGATTGCGCTTGAACAGATAGTAGCCGCCGCGTGTACGGAACTTCTCACGCTCAGTCATCCGGTCGAGATGCGAGAGGGCGGCGAGGTAACTCGCTTCGGCCTCTGTCGGTCGTCCAAGGTTGGCATAAAGCGCAGCGAGGCCGGCGTGCGCGCGGCCGAACGCGGGGTCAATGACCAGCGCGCGCTGATACGCACCGAGCGCGTCTTCAAAGCGACCCGCCCACTGCAATTCCTGGGCTTCAGAGTAGGCCTTGGCCGACTCCAGTGACGCGGCGGTGAACGTCTCGCCATCACTGGCTGCGGTCGTGGATGTGGTGTCGCCCAGCGTTTCGCGGACGCGTGCGGCCGCCCGGCCCACGGCCTCAAGAATCTGATCCTTGCCCGGCGCCGTGGTGGTCCAGTCGAGCAGCACCTCGTCACTTTCCGTGCGCGTGGCGGTCACGCGCAAGGCCACACTGGTGCCCTCCATGGAGATGCCGCCGCCGACGATGACGTCGAGGCCCTCGCGCATTGACACCAGTTTGGCGACGGCAGGATCGAGCGACGCCCCGGGTTGCAGCGTGCCGGCCAGTCGCAACGCTTCGCGGCGCGGATACGCCGAGATGAACGACGCGCCTTCGACCCCGACCGCCATCGCCTGTTCGACCAACCCGGTAAAGACGGGGTCGTTGGTCTGGTTGACAAAGTCCGCGATGAGAAGCGACACGGGCTCGGTGGGCCGGTCCTTGGACAACCACCACGTGCCACCAAGCAGACCCGCGACGACCAGGGCCGCCGCCGCCATCACGCGCGGCGTGAGTTTGCGTGACTCAGGAATCAGCTGCCCGGCATCGTCGAGTTTCGCGAGCGCGCGCACCAAATCGGACGTCGTCAGGTAGCGATCGTCAGGGCTCAGCTGGAGGCACTTCGTGATGACCCCGTCAAGAGCGGCCGGCACGTTCGGGTCGCGGGCCGCGAGCGGCGTGGGCGCCTGTGAAATCCGATCCGTCAGCGTGTCCCAGGCGGACTTGCCTGGGGGCACCTTTCGCCGACCCAGCAGCAGATCCGTGAGGATGAAGCCAAAGGCGTAAATGTCTGTACGCTGATCGACCGGCTCGCCCCTGGACTGCTCGGGCGACATGTACTCAATCGTGCCGATAACCGCGCCGTCGCTGCCCGTGGACCCCTGGACGGCGATCCCAAAGTCCATGATGAGCGCGTTGCCCTCGGTGTCCACCATGATGTTGGCGGGCTTGAGATCCCGATGGACGACGCCGGCGTGGTGCGCGGCCTCGAGTCCCGAGGCGACCTGTCTGGCCAGGGGCAGCACGCGATCGATCGGCAGCTTCCCTTCGCGCTGGAGCACGGTCGAGAGGTCATCACCCTCGACAAACGTCATGGTGATGTATTTGGTGCCGTCAACGTCACCGAGGTCGTGAATGCGGACGACGTTGCGGTGGGTGACCTGGCGCGCGAGCAGGAGTTCCTGTTTGAAGCGTCGCTCGATGTCGGCCGCCTGGGCGGGATCGGAGGTCGCATCCGGGCGGATGACCTTCAGTGCGACCACCACGTTCAACGTCTGGTCCCACGCCTGGTAGACGACACCCATGCCGCCGACGCCCAGCTGCTTGATGATGCGATAGCGGGTGCCGAACGCGTCGCCGTCCTGCAGGTGCGCGACGCCTCGCGGGCGCGCCGTGGGCGTCGCGCTGATACGCGTCTCGTCGGACAGCCTGGTCTCGTCGCCAGGGACCAGCGGGGCGTCGCCAGGCCGCGTCGCGTCGTCTTCGTTCATGTCCGCGGCAATTATGTCCCCAAACGGGCGGCCGTGCCGGAGTGTGGGCCCACCAAGCGACAGATGCCTGTCGCGGTAGACTGGCCCCGGAGTTCTCATCACCATGACCAATCAATTTCGTACCCGCGCGTGCGCCGTGCTGTTCACCTGTGCGGCCGGTGTGTCGCTGGCGGCGCAGGCCGTCCCGTCGGTCACACAGCCCTTGCCCGTGGACCCCGAAGTCACCACCGGGCAGTTCGACAACGGGCTGAAGTACTACATCCGCCAGAACAGCCTGCCTGCCGGTCGGGCGGAACTGCGGCTGGTCGTCAACGTGGGCTCCGTGGTGGAAGACAAGGACCAGCTCGGGCTCGCGCACTTTGTGGAGCACATGGCGTTTAACGGCACAAAAAATTTTCCGAAGCTCGAGACGGTGACGTTCCTCGAGTCGTTGGGGATGCGCTTTGGCCCGAGCATCAACGCATTCACGAGTTTTGATGAAACCGTGTACATGCTGCAAGTGCCCACCGACAAACCCGAGGTGCTCGCCAAGGCGATGCTGATCCTCGAGGACTGGGCGCACAACGTCAGCTTTGATCCGGCCGAGATCGATAAAGAACGGGGCGTCATTATCGAGGAATGGCGGATGGGTCGCGGCGCCGGCGCGCGCATGAGGGACCAGCAACTGCCGACGCTGCTCAAGGGGTCGCCGTATGCCGAGCGGCTGCCCATCGGCACAATCGACAGTCTCCAGACGTTCACACACGACAGTCTCACGCGCTTTTACAAGGACTGGTACCGCCCCGACCTGATGGCGGTCGTTGCCGTCGGTGACTTCGACAAAGCCGCCGTGCAGCAGCTCATCACCAAGCACTTCGCGTCGCTGCCCAAAGCCGCGGCGCCACGTCCGCGTCCGACGGTCGCGGTGCCGCCGCATCCGGGCACGCTCTATGCCGTGGTCTCGGACGAAGAAGCCACCAACACGACGGTGAGTGTCTACGGCAAGATGGCCGTGCGGGAACAGAGCACCGTGGGCGCGTACCGACGGTCATTGGTCGAGGGCATGTTTGCCGGGATGCTCAACGCGCGGTTCAGCGAAATGGCGCAGAAGCCCGATGCGCCGTTCATGGGGGCGTCGGCCGGCCGCGGCCTGTTCGTCAAGACAGCCGAAGCCTCGATGCTCAACGCACTCGTCAAGGATGACGGCATCGAAAAGGGGCTGACCGCGCTGTATGCTGAGGCTGAACGTGTGGCCAGATTTGGATTCACCGCCACCGAGTTTGAACGCCAGAAGACCAACATGCTGCGTGGCATCGAACAGATGACGGCTGAAAAAGACAAGCGCCAGTCTGCAACTTTCGCGGATGAATACGTCCGCGTGATCACGCAGGGCGAGTCCATGCCAGGACTCGACTACGAGGCGACGATCACGAAACAGCTGGTGCCGACGATCACGTTGTCGGACGTCAACGGGCTGGCCGCCGAGTGGGTGCCGCAGGGCAACCGCGTGGTGATGATCAGCGCCCCGAAGAAGGCCACGGTCACGCTGCCCGATGAGGCCAAACTCGCGGCGGCCATCGAGGCGGCAAAGGCGGGCGCGCTGACCGCCTATGTCGACAGCGTGACCGGCACCACGTTGATGGATGCAGCACCCACGCCCGGCAAGGTGACCAACACCGTGACGCGCGAGTGGGGCGTGACCGAGTGGACGTTGTCGAATGGCGTGAAGGTCGTCATCAAGCCGACCGACTTCAAGCAGGATGAAATCCTCGTGCGCGCCTTCAGTCCAGGCGGGTCCTCGCTGGCCGCCGATGCCGACTACATGTCGCAGGAATCCTCGGCGCAGCTGATCAGCCTCGGGGGACTGGGCAAGTACAGCAACCTCGAACTGGGCAAGGTCATGACCGGCAAAGTGGCCATGGCCGCGGCCTCACTGAGTGAGTACGACGAGGGCATTGTTGGCCGCGCGTCAGTGAAGGATCTGGAATCGATGTTCCAGATGATCCACATGCGGTTCACCGCGCCTCGCGCCGACCCGGTGATCTTTGGCGTGTTCATGACACAGATGAAGGCCATCCTCGGCAACCAGCGGGCGCAGCCGGAGTTTGTCTACGCCGAGGCGCAATCGGACGCGATGTTTCAGGGGCACCCTCGCCGCAAGGTGCCGACGGCCGAGCAGTTGAGCGAACTGAATCTCGACAAGGCGCTCGCGTTCTACACGGACCGCTTCGCGGATGCGAGCGACTTTACGTTTGTATTCGTCGGGACCGTGAATCCCGATACCTTGAAGCCCCTGGTCGAGCAGTATCTGGCGAGCCTGCCGTCGACAGGACGCAAGGAAACCTGGCGCGACATGGGCATCACCCGTGTGAAGGGTGTGGTCGAGAAGATCGTGGAAAAGGGGATTGAACCCAAGAGCCAGACCAGCATCACGTTCCATGGTCCCTTTGTCTACGATCAGCAGCAGCGGGTCCTGATTAACGCCATGGCCGACATCCTCGAGACGCGACTGCGGGAGTCACTGCGCGAAGAGCTCGGCGGCACCTACAGTGTGGGTGTCTCGGCAGGGTACGAGCGGATTCCCAAAACCGAGTTCACGGTGGACATTGGTTTCGGCAGTGAACCGGTGCGGGCGGAGGCCTTGTCCAAACGTGTGTTCGATGAAATCGCCGCGTTCAAGGCGCAGGGCCCGACCGAGAAACAGCTCAGCGACGTCAAAGCCGCGCTCAAACGCGACTTCGAAACCAACGTCAAGCAGAACGCCTACATCCTGAGCCAGCTGGTGCACAAATACCAGGTCGGCGAAGCGCCGCAGACGCTGCTCGACATTCCGTCGTACTACGACAAACTCGCGGCCGCTGCCATCCAGGCCGCCGCCAAGCAGTACCTGGACACGACCAACTACGTGAAGGTCGTGCTGATGCCTGAGAAGAAATAGGTTCACAACGAGACGTGGAGGGCGGGGAGTAGGAAGTTTCTTTCATAAAAAAACTCCCAGTCCTCCACGTCTCGTTGTGCAAATTTCCGTTTGGGTCACCCAAGCAGGAATTCCAGTTCGCCTGCGCTCAGGTCTGCGAGTCCCACCGGGTTGGCGGACAACACGGCATCCGCCAGCGCGCGTTTGGTGGCCTGCAGCGCCAGCACTTTTTCTTCGACGGTATCTTCTGCAATCAGACGATACGCAAATACTTCCTTGGTCTGCCCGATACGGTGCGTGCGGTCGATCGCCTGCGCTTCCACCGCCGGGTTCCACCATGGATCGAGCAGGAACACGTAGTCGGCGGCGGTCAGGTTCAGACCGACGCCGCCCGCTTTGAGGCTCACCAGAAACACGGGGCAGTGGGGGTCGGTTTGAAAGCGCTCGATCCGCGGTGCGCGGTCGCGTGTGCGGCCATCAAGATATTCGTACGGAATCTTCGCGGCATCGAGCACCGGCTTGACCAGAGCCAGCAGACTCGTAAACTGCGAAAACACCAGCGCCTTGTGTCCCTCTTCCACCACTTCAGACAACACCTCAAGCAGCAACTCGATCTTCGACGATGGTTCATGCTGGCGCGCAGGAGCAATGAGCCCGGAATGACAGGCGGCCTGGCGCAGCCGAAGCAGCGCTTCAAGGACCTGCAGACCGGACCGTCCGACGCCGACTTTCGACACATGCGCGAGCAGCGACGACCGGTAGTGCCGCCGAAGCGCATCGTAGAAGCTTCGCTCGCGCGGCGATAACACGCAGGTCAGCGTCTGTTCGGTGCGCGCCGGCAGCTCGGTCGCGACCTGCGCCTTGGTGCGCCGCAACAGGAAGGGACGAAGGCCGCGTGCGATCAGTGCGACCGTTTCATCCTTCGCATGTCCGCGCGTGGCTTTGCGGAAGGTCGAGGCGCGGCCGAGCAGCCCGGGATTGAGAAACTCGAACAGACTCCAGAGTTCGCCGAGGTGATTCTCAATCGGCGTGCCCGACAGCGCCAGGCGATACCGGCTGTTCAACAACCGCACAGCCTTGGCGGCCTCCGTGGCGGCATTCTTGATGGTCTGCGCCTCGTCGAGAATGACGTATTCGAACTCCACATGCCGCAATTGGTCGATATCCCTCCGCACCGTGCCGTAGGTGACGATGACCAGGTCGACGTTGGTGAGCTGGTCATCGGCCTCGCGCCGATCGAGGGAGGAGTAATCGAGCACACGCAGTGTGGGCGTGAAGCGCGCAGCCTCCGCCTTCCAGTTGTGCACGACCGAGCGTGGCACAACGACCAGTGATGGCCGCGGAGCCGTGGCGGCGACGCGCGCGAGCTCCGCGAGTACCGTGACCGTCTTGCCCAATCCCATGTCGTCAGCCAGGCACCCGCCGAAGGTGAAGTGCCGAAGGAACTGGATCCATCCAAGCGCTTCCCGCTGGTAACTGCGCAACTCACCCAGGAAAGACTCCGGGGGATCCTGCGCCTCGGGATGTGACGCAGTGGCGAGCCGCTGTCGCAGCTGGTCGAACGCTTCGTCGACCTGCACCTCGGCTGAGGTCTGGGCATCGAGCAGTGCGTCGAGCAAGGCCGCCTGGTGGGGTTTGTACCGGATGGTGCCGTCAGCCTGCGTGACGCCCACCGAGATCAGCGGCGTGTATCGGCGTAACCATTCTTCGGGCAACACGCCCAGCGAGCCGTCACCCAGCCGGATGGTTTTTTCTCCGCGATCAAGGGCCGCCAGCAGTTCGGGCAGCGTGGCGGACACGTCGCCAAACGCGACGACCGCGTTGAGGTCGAACCAGTCGATCCCCGAGGTGACCGAAAGCCGCAACGGACCGGCTGCGCGATACGGCACGCCGTTGGCTTCCACGGTCCACCCCAGCCCGGTCAGGTCACGTACTGCGGTGGCCAGTGATCGCACCGGCAGGCGCCAGGTGCCGGCCTCGACGGTCAATCCACTCGAGATCAACTGTTCTTCGGCCGCCTGCTCCTCATCGTCATTGCGATGGATGTAGCGCTGGCGCGCTTCGTCGAAGTACGGCGAAGGCTGGAACGACGGCACCGCCGTGCCGTCGTAGGCAAACGACAGCGACGCGTCGAGCCAGTCCGCCACCAGCGCGGGCGCGAGGCGCAGGTGTGGCACCGGAGAGGTGCGGACCGGCTCGATGCGCAGTCGTGAGGGCAGTTGTTCGGCGGCCACGCCGTAGCGGCTGAGCCACTGCGCGAGGCGTGCAGTATCGGTCGCGGGCACGACGAACGTGCCGGCGGCGCGCAGCACCGACACCACGCCGGGTGAGGCACCGGGATCAAAACGTGCCGCGCGTTCGTGCGTGAAAAACAAGCCGACGTCAAGGACGACCACCGGGCCGTTGACCTGCAAGGTATCGTGCGCGCGTGTAAAAACCCCCCGCACGATGTGATCGTCCTCGTCTTCGCTCGCGTCGATGGCAAACGTCCATTCAGGGCCATCGTCCCACTGCAGCGCACGGGTCGACGATGAGTCGGCATCGTCGCGCAGAATGAGGCGCCCGGCGCGCGCGGCCAAGGGCACCCAGTCGAGTGCGAGGGCGTCCGGCAGGGTGACCACCAAGGCGACCGTGCCGGACGAGTCGGCGACCGATGGCACACCCAGGCGACGACCACCCAGAAGGGAGCCCAGCAGGCGACGGTCGGTCGCGGAGGTCAGAAGCGCGGCTTCCTCGGTGATGGCGGCCGGGACGGGGCGGTCCCAGGTGCCGTCAGGGCGGCGTGGCCGCGCGAGAAGGCGGATAGTCAGGGCGCGGGCGCGGCTGGTGGCCTGCGCATCAATCGCATACAGGTATTCCACGCGATGCCCGGCGGGCGTGTCGGTGATCGCCTGGTCGGTGCGCAAGCGGGCATCGAGGGCGGTCAGAATCTCGTCAATTGTCAATCGGTCACCTTCAGCAGCAGGAACTCAACATGATACAGTGCCAAGACAGTGCCCGGCGCTCTTTGCCCGCACTGCGCACCCCGCACCGAGCACTTCCACAAACATGAACACCTCAGATCGTCTCCGTATTGCCGTATTCATTGATTTCGACAACATCGAAATCGGCGTCAAAAACACCCTCAACGCATCGTTTGATGCCGGCCTGGTCCTGGAAGCGCTCAAGGAGCGCGGCGAGG
>JBKJTD010000035.1:0-11476 GCA_046590915.1 Vicinamibacterales bacterium | reverse complement strand
GCCATTTATGAGAGCGGTCTGACCGTGCGCACGGGTCTGGACCCGCTCCTCCAGCGCACCGCCAACGAAGTCCTCGATCGCGAACTTCGACGCCTCGACAAACTCGGCGGGTATCGTCGCGCAGCCCGAAACCTCGTCGATGAAAAGATTGATGTCGATACCTTCCGGGTGCCGCGCTGGTCGCGGCCACCGATCATCGGCGACGTCGTACCGGCCATCGTCTTGAACGTTGTGGGTGCCGAAATCCGCCTCCGGGCCGGCACGTGGCAGGGGGCCGTCGCTGCGCCCGGGTACGCCTGGACGCGTCGCAAGCCCGACGCCCTCGTGAAACGGGGCGACTTGGTGGACGTACGAATCCTCGCTCGCGACGACACGGCGCGCACGTTCTCCGCGTCGCTTGAACAGGCACCGCAGGTTGAAGGCGCGGTCATAGCGATTGAAAATCGTACGGGTCAGATCCTCGCGATGATCGGCGGTCATAGCTTCCAGAGAAGTGAGTTCAACCGCGCGACACAGGCACTGCGGCAGGTCGGGTCCACGTTCAAGCCGTTTGTCTACACCGCCGCAATTGATCGCGGCTACACGGCGACATCAATTCTGCGTGATGAACCCGTCAGTTATAACCCCGGCGCCGGTCAGCCCCCGTGGCAGCCCATGAACTACGACCGCGAGTTCCGCGGCGACATCACGTTGAGCGCCGCGCTGGCTGGCTCGAGAAACATCCCCACCATCCGCCTGATGGATGCCCTCGGTCCCGCCCAGGTCATCGCCTACGCCCGTCGCCTTGGCATCACGGCCCCGCTGCCGGAATACCTTCCCGTGGCCATTGGCGCTGCTGAGGCGACGTTGCTGGAGATGACATCTGCGTACTCGGTGTTCGCCAATCAGGGTGTGCGAGTGACGCCGATGCCGGTCCTGCAGGTCACCGATCGCGAAGGCAACGTGCTCGAGGAACATCGGGCGGAGCCGCACGAAGCGTTGCGCGCGGATACGGCGTATGTCGTCGCGCATCTGCTGCAGGGGGTCGTGCAGTCGGGCACCGCGGTGCGCGCACGCGAACTCAACTGGCCCGTCGGCGGCAAGACCGGCACGACCGACGACTACACCGATGCGTGGTTCATCGGGTTTGATCCGGAGATCACCCTCGGCGTGTGGGTCGGCCGCGATCAAAAAAAGCCAATTGGGCGGGGCCAAACCGGCACCTCCGCGGCGTTGCCGATGTGGATCGACATCATGAAGCCGTGGATTGAACGGCGGCGCGGGCAGCTGTCGGAACCACCCGCGTTTGAGCGGCCCGGCAACGTGATCATGGTCATGACGGGCAACGGCATTCAGGCGTTTATTGCCGGCACGGAGCCGGGCATTCGATGACTCCGCCGCGACGCGGGTGGTCTGCTCTGCCGCGTGAGGAACGTCGAGCGGTGATCACCATGGTGTGGCTGGTGCCTGCGGTGCACATGGCCGTGCGCCTGTTTGACTACCGCCGCACGCACGAGTGGCTGGAACGTCGGGCCGGCACCCGTCCGGCCGCACTCACGGCATCATCCGACGAACCAGCAGTCTGGCAACTCGCCATTGCTCGAGTCGGGCGCTACTCCTGGCTCCCCGGCAACTGTTTGTCGCGATCGCTGGCGCTGCTCTACGTTCTGCGATCCAGAGGCCAGGATGCGCACCTGCAACTTGGCGTGTCGCTGGCCGGCGGGGCGTTTGCGGCGCATGCCTGGGTCACACAGGGAGGCCTGGTCCTGAACGACACACAGGACGTCGCCTCCCGTTATGTGCCGTTGGCGTCAGCTACTCCTCTTCGTCGTCTGACGGTGCGGCCAACTTTCCACTCGCCCGACTGAGCAGATACGCGCGGATGAACTCGTCAATGTCCCCGTCAAGCACCCGATCGGGGTCCCCGACCTGATACTTCGTCCGATGGTCCTTGACCATCTGATACGGCGCCAGTACGTAACTCCTGATTTGGCTGCCGAAGGCGATTTCCTTCTTCTCACCGCCGATCTGGGCGAGCTTGGCCTGCTGCTCCTTGAGCTTGATGTCGTAGATGCGGGATTTGAGCACCTTCATCGCTGACGCGCGGTTTTTGTGCTGCGACCGCTCGTTCTGACACGACACGACGATGCCGGTCGGCATGTGCGTGAGGCGCACCGCAGAGTCCGTCACGTTGACGTGCTGGCCACCTGCGCCACTCGATCTGAACGTATCGACGCGCAGGTCCTTGTCATCAATCTCCACATCAATATCGTCCGGCAACTCAGGCCAGACGTAGACCGACGCAAACGACGTGTGGCGACGCGCCGCCTGATCGTACGGCGAGATGCGCACGAGACGATGCACTCCGGCTTCCGCCGCGAGGAGTCCGTACGCATATTCCCCGGAGATCGTCATCGTCGCACTCTTGATGCCCGCTTCTTCACCGGGCTGCAGGTCGACAATTTCGCGCTTGAAGCCGCGGCGCTCGGACCAGCGCACGAACATGCGCATCAACATCTCCGCCCAGTCCTGCGACTCGGTGCCGCCGGCGCCAGGATGGATGGTGACGATGGCGTTGGTGGCGTCCATCTCGCCTGACAACATCGTGCGGACTTCACCCGCCTCGATGGTGGTGGTGAACGCCTCGAGTCCCTTCGCGAGGTCGGCAGACACCTCCTCGCCCTGACGCCCCCAGTCAATCAGCACCGCGAGGTCATCGGTCTGCGTGCGCACCGCAATCGCCAGGGCACGATCTTCATCGAGGCGGCGCCGCCGCTGCAGCGTCTGCTGCGC
Source organism: Vicinamibacterales bacterium (assembly GCA_046590915.1). Classification (GTDB taxonomy): domain Bacteria; phylum Acidobacteriota; class Vicinamibacteria; order Vicinamibacterales; family SCN-69-37; genus SYFT01. Next base: position 8,704 of record JBKJTD010000035.1, on the reverse strand, counting down.
GTGCGCCTGGTCCTTCCAGAAGTCGGGGTCGGAGGCCTCGGCTTCGATTTCCTTCAGTTCGCGATCGAGACTGGCTTCGTCAAAGCCCCCTCCGAAGATCGGCGGCCCGCTCTGCCAGTGCCGCGTACCAGCGGGCCTGTTCTTCGATGGTCATGTCACGTGTGGTCATAAATCAAATCCTTGCAGAAGCCCTATGGCACGGCTAACGCCCACGCCCTACGTGGTGGCCACGCGAGCCAGGCGCACATCACCAATCCGAGCCAGGCGACGACGTCGCCAGCGTAGCTGTAAATGGTACGCGACTCAATGAGGCGCACGTCGGCGGTGACGGCCGCCTCCTCAAACAGCGGGGTGGTGAGCAGCGTTCGACCGTAGGGATCGACCACGCCTGAAATCCCCGTATTGGCGGCACGCACAAGGAAGCGTCCATTCTCGACGGCGCGCACCGATGCTTGCGCAAAGTGCTGATACGGCGCGGACGAGCGACCGAACCACGCGTCGTTGGTGATGGTCGTCAGCAACTGGGCACCGCCGGCCGCGAAGGCGCGGGGGATCCACGGGTACACGACTTCATAACAAATGGCGACGCCGGTCCGGACAGCCGACGCGTCTTCACGGGCGCCGCCCAGGGAGAGCACCGTGGCTTCGGTACCTGGCGCGAAATCCGACACTTTTTCCACCAGCGGCCCGACAAAAAACAGAATCGACTTCAGCGGTACGTATTCGCCAAACGGCACGAGCTGCATCTTGCGGTACCCGCCAGTGGACTGCCCGTCGCCGCCAATCGCGACGGCAGAGTTGTACACCCGATCGCCGTTGACGTCGCGCTCGTACTCATCGGTGCCGATGATCATGGGCGTGCGCGTCTCACGCGCCAGCGCGCGAATGGGCGCGGCGGCCTGCGGTTCAGCTTCAAGAAAAAATGGTGTGGAGGCTTCAGGCCAGACCACCAGCCGGGCGCCCGCATTGATCACCTGGCGACTCAGTGCGAGATACCGGTCAAGGATAATCGTGCGAAACGCCGGATCCCATTTCTGATCCTGCTGCACATTCCCCTGCAGCAATCCCACCTTGACCACCGGGCCCTCAGTGATCAGCGCGGCGGTGATCACCCGCCACGTCCCCAGCGCCGCCACCAGGACGACGACGGCCATCACCGCACTGGCGGCGACCAGGTGTTGCCGGGAGCGATCAACGACCAGGGCCGCTGCGGCGGCTGACACCATGGCCAGTAGCAGTGACACGCCGAACACACCCGTAACGCTCGCCAGTTGAATGATGGGCGTGACGCCGGCCTGAGACGTTCCGAGCAGGGCCCAGGGAAATCCCCCACCCACCCAGCCGCGCAGCCACTCGGTGCCGACCCAGATCAGCGGAGTCAGCCACAGGCCCGCCATCCCGAACCGGCGAACGGCGCGTCCACTGAGCACGGCAAACAACGCCGGGTACAAGGCCAGATACGCCGCGAGCAAAAACATGACGAGCCATGCCACGACCGTCGACAATCCGCCGTGCAAATTCATGACCTCGACCACCCAGGAGACCGTCAGACTGAAGTGGGTAAAGCCGGTGATCCACCCGAGTTGGAACACGCGCGCACGACGTGACTGCGCTGCCGTACGCCGCACTTCCAGCACGACAGCGATGAGCAACGGCGCAAGTGCGGTCCACGCAAATGCCGGATGCCCGTACTTGGGGAAACTTGCCGCGAGGAGTACGCCTGAAAGCAGCGCCAGCGCCCGGGACATCAGCGTGTTATTTGGTGACGCGAGGCGTGAATCCCTCGCGCACGAGACGCACACGCACCTCGTCGGCGTCGGCCTGCGTGGAATACGGTCCCACGCGCACTCTGAACAAGCGATCAGGAGAGCCGGACGGAGGCACCAGCACAAACGCCGGCACATTCAGTTTCTTCAAGGCCGCAACCTGCCCATCGGCAGCCTGGCGTCCTGAATACGCACCGATTTGCAGGAACCAATCGCCGGTCACCGCCGGCGCGGCCGGTGGGGGCTGGGCTGCGGGTGCGGCAGGCTCCGGTATCGGCGCGGGCAGCGGCGTGTTTTCAGCCGGGGGCGTCGGCGGCGGTCCGGTGGTCGCGGGCGGCGTACCCGAGCCGGCCAACAGGTCGTGATACCCCAACTCCTGCGCCGGCTGGATCGGCGGTTCAGCCGACACCTCCGATTCGGTGGACGCAGAGGCGGACGTCGGCGCATCCATCACGTCGCCACGCACCCCCTTGCCGACGGCGACGCCGAGCAGGAAGGTCACCACGGCCATCACCACGAGAGAAATAAACAGGAAGACCAACTGCTTCCCGCTCAACTGGATTTCGTGAAACTCGCGTTCAGTCATGAGGACCACTCGATCTTACACCGTCGCCACCGCCGAGCCGGGCGAGCAACTCCCGCGCCGGCACCGACTGGGGGTCCAAGGCCACCGCGCGTCTCGCCTCGGCAATCGCCAGCGTTGTGTCCCCCTGATCGTGCAGCGCCTCGGCCAGCCGCATGCGCGCGACCACCGTTTCGTGCGACCAGACGGCAATGCGGAACGCCTCGATGGCCTCGGCCAGCCGGCCGGCGCGTCGGTAAATTTGCCCCAGCAACAAATGCGGTTCATCGTCGTACGGACGCAGATAGATGGCGCGGCGCAATTCATTGGTGGCGCCCCGGTCATCTTCCTGCTCAAACAAACGCCGGCCACGCGCCAGATGGAACGCCGCGAGCTCCTGCTGCTCACGCTGCGCGGGGTTGGCCACGGCCGCCACGACGTTGGCCATGGGCCGCCCATCAAGGCGATTGGTCAGCCGCTCCAACCCCGTCGGCACACGATCGGACAGCGACAGTGCCGCCGCATCGACGCTGGTCCCGAGCTGCCGCGCCAACTCAAGTTCGCGCTGGGCCTCCACTTTCTTGCTGCCTGCCATCAACATCTGGCTCATCAGAAGATGCGCGTCGCCATCGGCCGGATCAAAACGCACCACTTCGCGCAGCCAATACAGCGCCGCATCCGGATTCTTGCTGCGCGCGTAGGCATACCCGAGATTAAACAGGAACTCCGTCTGTTCAGGAGCCTCGTCGACTGCGCGGGTAAAAAAGTACGTCGGCAATCCGGTCTCCGGCGTGCTGCCGCGCCGGATTTGAACGACCCCGATCGCGTTGGAGAGCACCGGCGACGGCTGCGCGCCATGCAGGGCTTGAAGCTGCTGGTAGGCCTCATCAAACCGGCGCAGCTCGATAAGCGACAGTGCCGCGGCATACCGCGCCTGCCGATCCAGCCGCGCCTCTCGTTTCACGGACCGGGCCGCAGTCAGCGCCTTCTCATGCGCCCCCTGCGCCATCTGGAACTCCCACACGGCCAGCAGAATCCGGTCGTCGGTGGGCACCTGCTCCCGGGCCGCTTCGAGGAATCGCTCCTGCACTGCCGGGGTCGTGGCGACCAGGCCCTTGACGTAATTTTCAAACACGCCCAGCGGCAGCCGCACATCCTGGTGGCGGGCATCGGCCGGTGTGGGTGCGAGGCGGGAGGCGATTTGCTCGACCACCGAATAAATGTCCGTGCTGGCGCCCTCGGCGAGAGCCTGCACTCGCTCGCGGGCAGACTCCAGCGTGATGATGCGTGCGTTGACCGTCAGCCGACTGCCGAGTCTGATCTCGCCCACGACCAACTCAGTGGCTCCGACCAACTCGCCCACACGGATCATCGTGGCGCGCGTGAGCGGAACGGTGACCGGCAACTGCAGCGACCCAAACGCCGCTACACGTTCGGCTCTAGAAAACACCGCTATCCCGCGCGCATCGAACTCTTCGGCCAACAACAACGCAGCCGCTTCACCCAGCCAGAAGCCCGCGCCCTGCCCGCCCGGCACATCACCATCCACCACCACGGTAAACGGCAGCACAAGCGGGCGTTCCACCAACACGATGGGGGCTGCCTGTGCGGCGGCCGGCGAGGCCAGCAGCACTGCCGCACACACGTGTGTCAGGGCGCCAACGACACGGCAAATACTCCGACGCATGTCTGTCTTCCTTCCACAGGCCCATCCGGATTGGCGCCCGCTCGCGCGCGGCACCGGTCCATCTGGCCTGACACCACGAGGCCGGCGGATGCAAACATCGCCATCACCAACGCGGAATAAAACCCACACAACGGAGCGGGAGGCATGTCCCTGGCTCCACAAAACACCGACTCTTTCACAGCCACGGTGACCACACCGCGCGCCACACTGGTTCTGACGACGCAGGCCGGGCATGTGTCGGCCACCGCCGTCCTGATCCGGCCGCACACGGCCCGCGCGCGCCACCATCGCGGAAGCCGGGGCACCCACACTCGGGGCCACGTGCCGGCATCCGCCCATGTCCATTGCGCAACCATGCGCCCTGCCGACTCCACAACGCGGTCATACGCAGGGCCTTCGGTTCGGAGAAATCCCATGACCGCCGCCATCGGCGCCTGTCCCAGCGTGCCATCCCTCCGCCCGTCCGGCCCCAGCCAGTGGTCGTAAAACTCCGTGCGGGCCGGCAGCTCCTCCGCAATCGCCTGTTGCAGCGCGGCCACCAGCACCCGCCCCACCCTCACATCCCGTGTCATGATGCTCCGCGCATGTCAGACAGAAACGTCGCCGGCGCCATTCTGGCCGGAGGTCAGGCCCGCCGGTTCGGCGGCCTCGACAAGAGCCGTCTGACGGGCCCCGATGGTCGGTCCATCATCGTACGTCAGCTCGACCTGCTGCGACGGGTGACGGGTCACACCTTTATCGTCACCACCGCCGAGGATCAGCAGCGTCGTCCAGCCCGGTTCAGTGACCTTGGCGCGACGGTGGCGATCGATCAAGTTCCTGACGCGGGGGCTCTCGGTGGAATCCACGCGGCGCTGTCACATGCCGCGACCGCCCTGCCGGGCGTGACTCACGTGCTCGTGCTTGCGTGTGACCTTCCTTTTCTCACTGAGGGCCTACTCACCGACCTTGCCACGCGGGCCGTCCCAGACGACGGAGCCTGGGTCTGTGGCGTGCGAGGACCCGAGCCTCTGATCGCCTGTTACGGTGTCGCCGCCCTCGAACGGGTGACGCGCGCCCTGGAGGACGGTGAACGCCGCGCGAGCGCGCTTGGCACACTCCTGACGCTGGCAGCGCTGGACGTTGAGGCCCTCGCCGCCCATGGCGATCCCGATGTGCTGACCGCCAACGTCAACACACCCGAGGAGTGGCGCCGAGTAGAATAAAGGGCTGCATGATTCTGCCCGTCCACGCCCTGGTTCGTCAGCGTCTGCTCACGACGCTTCAGCACACGTTTCACCTTGAGGGCGCCGCCCTGCCCAACATCGTCATCGAAACCCCGCCGCGCCGGGCGCTCGGCGATCTGGCGGTGCCGGTCGCGTTTGAACTCGCGCGCAGCCTGCGCAAGGCACCACGGGCCATTGCACAGGAACTGGCGACCGCACTGGGCACCATCGACGGCATCGACCGCGTCGAGGCCGCACCCAACGGATACCTGAATTTTTTTCTCGACCGGCGATCGTTCCTGCTGGCGCGCCTGCACGACGAAGTCACCGTGCGGCCGGCGCTGACTGCCGGCGTGGTGGGCAAAGTGATCGTCGAGCACACGGCGATCAATCCCAACAAGGCGGCCCATATCGGGCACCTTCGGAACTCTGCGCTGGGCGACACGCTGGTGCGCCTCTTGCGCTTCCAGGGACGGCCGGTAGAAGTACAGAACTACATCGACGACACCGGCGTGCAAGTCGCAGACGTCGTCGTTGGATTCACACAGCTGGAACACAAATCGCTCGCCGACGTCGCGGCGATGACCACCGACCCCGCGGTGCGCTTTGACTATGAGTGCTGGGACCTCTACGCCCGTGTGACCGAGTGGTATGAGGCCGACAAGACGCGCCTCCAGATCCGCGCGCACACCATGCACGAAATCGAAGAGGGCGGCAATGCCACCGCCGAGATGGGCGCCCTGATTGCCGACCGCATCGTCCGGTGTCACCTCAAGACGATGGCAAGGATGAACGTCGACTATGACCTGCTGACGTGGGAGGGCGACATTCTGCGGCTGCAGTTCTGGGCCAAGGCGTTCGAAGAACTGAAAGCCCTTGGCGCGGTGTTCCTGCAGACGGAAGGCAAACTCGCCGGCTGCTGGGTGATGAAAATCGACGAGACGGTCAGTGACGAAGTCGATGCCGCCGAGGACGCCGGTGTGATCGAGCCGCCGGTCGACGAGCCTGCCGGCGACGAAGAAGCCACCCAGCGGGAAAAAGTCATCGTGCGCTCCAACGGCACCGTGACCTACGTGGGCAAGGACATTGCGAATCAGTTCTGGAAGTTCGGCCTCCTCGGTCGCGATTTCCACTATCGCGTCTTCGACGACCGCGGGGGCCGTCCCTTGTGGGCGACGACATCACAATCGGGCCTCGACGGTGCGGCACCAAGCTTCGGCAAAGCGGAGGCCGTGTACAACGTCATCGATTCGCGCCAGGCCTACCTGCAGCAATTGCTGAAGCAGTCACTCGCGGCCATGGGTTTTCCTGAGCAGGCAGCCAACTCCACACACTTCGCCTACGAAATGGTGGCGCTCTCACACGCAACGGCGAGGGAACTCGGCTATGCGGATACCGAGAGTTCGGGGAAACCGTTCGTCGAGGTATCGGGCCGCAAGGGGTTGGGCGTCAAGGCGGATGACCTGCTTGATCGGCTGATTGCCACTGCCTCGGAGGAGGTGCGATCACGACAACCGGATTTGCCCGCCGAGGTCATTCATGCGACCGCCAGCCGGATTGCCGTCGCCGCGGTGCGGTATTTCCTGGTGAAGTTCTCGAAGGGAAAGGTGATTGCGTTCGACATCAAGGAAGCGCTGAGCTTCGAGGGAGAAACGGGGCCGTACCTTCAATACGCCGTGGTGCGCGCCAGAAACATTCTCGCCAAACTGCAGGACCGCGACCAGGTCACCGGCGCGTCGTTGCCCGCACGTGTGGCAGCCCTCTCCCCTGCCCCACTCGCGGATGGAGACGAAGGCGATGAGTTGTGGGGACTTGTGCTTGAGGCCTCCCGGCTTGACGAACTGGTGGACTCGGCCGTTCGGTCACTGGAGATTTCCCACGTCGCCAAGTTCGCGTTCGGCCTCGCGCAGTCGTTCAACGCGTTTTACCACCGGCAGCCGATTCTCAAAGAGGAGCGCGAGGACGTGCGTCTCTGGCGCGCGGCCGCCGTCCTGTATTGCCTGACGCAACTGACACGCACGCTCAACCTGATGGGTTGTGAAGTGCCGGAGAGAATGTGATGGTCCAGGGTTCGACAGGGTCCACGGTCCAAGGTCCAGTGATCGGGGTGGCGTTTCCGCGTGAGGATTACATCGCGGCGCTTGAACAGGCTGGGGCTTCGGTGCGCATTCTCACACCGGGCGCCGATGCGCTGCCTGGGGTGCTCAACGAGTTGGATGGGGTGCTGCTAACCGGGGGGCCGGACGTGCGCCCGTCGCTGTATGGAGCGACGACGATGCATGCGACGGTGGATGTCAATGACGAGCGTGACGCCTACGAGCTTCCGCTCGCGAAGGCGGCACTGGCCGCGCGCGTGCCGATGCTGGCGATCTGCAGAGGCGTGCAAGTGCTGAACGTGGCCGCCGGCGGGACGTTGATTCAGGACCTGCCGTCTGCGCGTCCGAGCGCCATCAACCATTACCTCCTGGATCCGCGAACGGCCATCGCACATGACGTGCGACTGACCGCCGGATCACACCTGGCGGCAACACTGATCGATCAGGTGTCTGCCGACAATCGCCTAGAGGTGAACAGCCGCCACCATCAGGCGATTGATCGCGTGGCGGATGGATTTACCGTGGTCGCCACCGCACCCGATGGCACCATTGAAGCGATTGAATCCACGCCGCGCGCGGCCGACGGCTTCTGCATCGGCGTCCAGTGGCATCCGGAGAACTTCTATCGCACGGGGGAATCAGCGGGCCTGTTCAAGGCGTTCGTCGCCGCCGCCGCAGGCTGAACGCGCCCTCTTCGGAGCAGCCGGGCTTCAGCCCGACGGCTCCGAAGATCTATCCGAAAATCTAGCGATCAAAGATCGCGATGCACTCGACGTGCGGTGTATTGGGGAACATGTCCAGCGCCTCGACCGAGGTGAGTCGATAGCCGCCGGCGATCAGGCGCTGGGTGTCGCGGGCGAGTGTCGGCACATCACACGACACATACACGATGCGTGGGGCCTGCCAGGCGATCAGTCCCGACAAGGCGTCCGCCGAGATACCCGTGCGGGGAGGGTCCACGACGACGACATCCGGTTGCTTCGCGGGGGCCTTGGTCACAGCGACCTCGACGCTCGCGACGCGAGTGCCGAGGCGTTCTTCGTAGGGCGCCGCGTTGAGGGCCAAATCGCCCGCGCTTGTCGGATCGCCTTCAATCGCAATGCCGAACTGTCCACGAGCCGCCATCGAGACGGCAAAAAGCCCCACACCTGCGTAGAGATCAACAAACCGCCCCTCGGCGGCGGCAAGGACACGGTCGAGGAGCGTGCCGACCAGGAAGCGGTTGCCCTGAAAAAACGACGCGCCGCGCCGCGTCCACGACACCGACGGGCGACCTGCCCGCACGCCACCAGGCAACGAGGCACTGGCGTCGGTCAGTTGATCGACACCAGCCGCCACAAACTCACCCTGGCTCGACTGCACCACCAGGCCCGTCACGTCGTCTGGCA